>DASQZE010000211.1:0-4844 GCA_035638875.1 Longimicrobium sp. | reverse complement strand
CAGCGTGGCCGTCTGCACCAGCGCCGGCGCCGCCTGGATGAACTCCGCGATCTGCGCGCTCAGCGCCGGAATGCCCACGAAGATGAACAGCGCCAGCGCCGCGAGCGCCGGCAGGGCCAGGATGAACGTGGCCACCGTGCGCGAGATCTTCCGGCGCTCCATGCGCGCCACCAGCGGGTGCAGGACGTACGCGAGCACCAGCGCCAGGACGAACGGCGCCAGCAGGAATCCCGTCGTATCCAGCAGCCAGATGAACGTCAGCATTCCCGCGGCGCTCACCGTGAGCAGGTGGTGGCGCGTCCCCGAGTACGGCTGGATGAGAAACAGGAGCAGAAAGAACAGGATGAACGGGTTGAGGATGCTGCGGATGCTCATCATGAAGAAGCCCAGCACCACCAGCACCACCACCGCGTGCCAGGCGCGCCAGTTGAATGGCGTCGTATCCGTGGGATTGGGGATCATGGGATGGACGGAACGGCGTGTACGGGAGATGACGACGCGGCGCGGACGGGCCCCAGAGTAGCGCGTGGACGGCGGGCGGGCCAGGGGCGCCCCACTGCGCGCGGCGGCACCGATCGTGCATAACCCTACCGCAGTCAACCACTTAACCGCAGCCGGAGACGAGCCGCCATGAACAGCCTGATCCGAATGATGATCCCGGGCCGTCGCAGCGTGAAGAGCGTCGCCATGATGGGTGCCGCCACGTGGGCCATGAACCGCCTGGCCCCGCGCAGCCCCATGGCGCGCCGCGGCGTGCGGGCCATGAACACGGCCAGCTGGGCGCTGCCGCTGGGGATGATGGCCTACCGCCAGCTCCAGGCCCGGCGCGGCCCGCGCGCCTGATCCTGGCTGTCTGACGGCAGCGAGGCCGCCCCGCACTCCGGGGCGGCCTCGCCGCGTTTCATCCCCAGCTACAATGTCTCAGGGAACGACGCGTTCCCAATGAACCCTGGCTGTTTCTCCCTCCCCCACGCAGTTTGTGGGGGAGGGTCGGGGAGGGGGGCGCCCCGCCCGCGGACGGCTTTCAGACGATGGCGATATCCCCGTCCGGATCCGTCCCCCAGCGCGTTGTTCTCCGCCGCACGATCATCTCCCCCTCCATCCCGCCGATCATCATGAAAACACGACTCCTGGCGATCGCCTGCCTGGTCCTGTCGATCACCGCCGCGTGCGGCAGCAGCATGGCAGCGTCTGCCCCTCCCCCCTCGCCCATCGCCATGGACGCCGCGGCGGGGGATCGCGGGGGAGCCGCGGGGCAGCGCCTCGTGACGCAGCGCGCCGGATTGAGCCTGGTGACGGACAGCCTGCCGCGCCTGCACCGCACGGCGGACAGCCTGGTGGTGGCGTGGGGCGGCTACGTCAGCGACGCGCAGCTGCGCGAAAAGGCGCTGCGGATGGCGCTGCGGGTCCCCACGGACAGCCTGAACCCCGTGCTGGACCGGCTGTCGATGCTGGGCCGCGCCCG
Organism: Longimicrobium sp.; assembly: GCA_035638875.1. Classification (GTDB taxonomy): domain Bacteria; phylum Gemmatimonadota; class Gemmatimonadetes; order Longimicrobiales; family Longimicrobiaceae; genus Longimicrobium. The sequence continues at coordinate 3,379 of DASQZE010000211.1, read as the reverse complement.
CAACCGCACCGTGAGCCGCACCGACGTGACGGAGCACATGGTGGACGTGCAAGCGCGGCTGGCGAACCTGCGCGTGGTGCGCGACCGGCTGCGCGCGTACCTGCAGCAGGCCCCGCAGATGTCCGACGTGGTCACGCTGGAGCGCGAGCTGGCGCGCGTGCAGGGCGAGATCGATGCGCTGGAGGCGCGTCAGCGGCACCTGGCCTCGCAGGTCGCGCTCGCCGAGGTGTCGCTGGATGCCGAGCGTCCGCGGGTTCTCGGCCCGCTCGGCTGGCTGGTGGTAGGCGTGGGAAAGGTGATCGAGAAGCTGTTCGTGATTCGATAAGGCCGGCGTCGAGCTTCGGCCGGGCGAAGTGCCGGCATCGTCGCGCGGAAGTACGAGCGCCGTTCCATCACTGGATCCCGCAAGCGATTGACTTCCTGAGCGAGGCGCTCGCCGGTCCATCCCGTGCCGGATCTTTGGCGCCGACCGAAGGATCTACCCGTCCGTGCTCGATGGCAGCCTCCGCGGTCCCGACCTGGCCCGCGACGGTTTTCGGCGGGATGGCGGATTCCTCGGTCGCGCCGGCGTATCATGTGCGGCCCGGGTGGTCTGCCCGCGCGGACGCAGTTGAAGCCCACGGCAGTATCGTGGGGCTTTCCGCAGTTGTTGCGGCGGCTTTAGCCGCTCAGGCCGGGCCTCGGCTCATGTGCACGCCCCCATCGCATCCTTCACTCCCCTCGCCCGCCCTCCCGCACGTGCATGGCGGCGGTCACCGCCTCCATGCACTCGCCGCGCTCCGTGCGCTCCCGCGGCCCGTCCAGCGCGCCGATGAGCGCGTCCGCGGCCAGCATGAGCACCTCGCGGGCGTTGTCGTAGGAGATGGACTCGATGGCCTCGTCCAGGGGGAGCCAGATGCACTCCGTGATCCCCTCCTCCTTCTGCGGACAGGTCTCGCCCTCGGGAGACTCGATCAGGTAGAAGTGGCAGTACTTGTGGATGAGCTTGCCGCGAAAGCGAAAGAACCAGTCGATGGTGCGCAGCCGCTGGTCCAGCCGCAGCGAGCACAGCCCCGTCTCCTCCTGCACCTCGCGAAGCGCCGCGTCGGCCGCGCTCTCGCTGGCCTCCACGTGCCCCTTGGGAAAGCCCCAGTGCTGGTAGGCGTCGCGGATGAGCAGCACGTGCGCGCGGCCCTCGCGCCAGCGGTAGATGACCCCGCCGGCGCTGGTCTCGATGGTCGCCCGCATGCGGGCGCCGCCTCCGCGCCGCCGTCTAGGCACCAGAAAGCTCCTCCACGATCTGCACGGCGTTGGTCGCCGCCCCCTTGCGCAGGTTGTCCGCCACCACCCACAGGTGCAGCGTGCGCGGCAGGTACGGGTCCGTGCGGATGCGCCCCACGAACACCTCGTCGCGCCCCGCCGTCTCCCGCGGCGTGGGGTAGTCCGACGGCCCGTCCGCCACGATCACCCCCGGGAACCCCGCCAGCGCCGCCCGCGCCTCCTCCACGCTGATCTCGCGTTCCGTCTCCGCCATCACCTGCACGGAATGGCCCACGTCCACGGGAACGCGCACGCACGTGGCCGCCACGGGCAGGTCGGGGAGCGAGAGGATCTTGCGCGTTTCCAGGATCATCTTGCGCTCCTCCCCCGTCCACCCCTCCCCGTCGAAGTCGCCGATCTGCGGAATGACGTTGCCGGCGATGGGGCGCGCGAACGGCGAGCCCTCCGCCGCCCCCGTCTCCGACTCCGCCCGCAGCGCGTCGCGCCCCGTCTCCCCCGCCCCGCTGACGGACTGGTAGCTGGACGCCACCACGCGCACCAGCCCCGCCGTCCGGCGGATGGCCTCGAGCGCGACCACCATCTGGATGGTGGAGCAGTTGGGATTGGCGATGATCCCCTTGGGCCGGTCCGCCGCCGCGGCCGCGTTCACCTCCGGCACCACCAGCGGCACCTGCGGGTCCATGCGGAACGCCGACGAGTTGTCCACCACGATGGCACCCTCCGACGCCGCGACGGGCCCCCACTCCCTGGACCGGTCCGCGCCGGCGGAAAAGAGCGCGAAGTCCACGTCGCGGAACACGCCCGGCTCCGCCACCCGGCACTCCCACGCCCGGCCGCCCCACTCGATCATCCGGCCCGCGGAACGCCCCGAGGCCAGCAGCGTAAGCCGGTCGACGCCCAGCCCGCGCTCGGCGAGCACCTGCAGCATGGTACGGCCCACGGCGCCCGTGGCGCCCAGCAGTGCGACGTGCATGGTATCTACCCCTCAGCCGGCGGTGACCACGGCCGGCGCGTCCGCCTGCTGGCCGAGCGAAAATCCCGAGTGCAGCGCCCGCAGCGCCGCGTCTTCCCCGTGCTGCGGGACGAGCAGGGTGATGGAGATGCTGGACGTGGAAACCGCCTCCACCTCCACCCCCGCGTCCATCAGCGTGCGGTAGGCCCGCGCGTACACGCCCGGCCGCCCGCTCATTCCGCTCCCCACCAGCGCGATGCGCGACAATCCGCCGCGCTCTTCCACCGCGCCGCCGCCGCCCAGCTGCCCCGCCACGTCCGCGGCGATGGCCCGGGCGCGCGGCAGGTCGTCCTCGCGCACCGTGAGCTGCAGCATCACGCGATGGTCGGCGTCGGGCGCCTCCGTCACCATGTCCACGGACACGCCGGCATCCGCCAGGGCCACCAGCATGTCCGTGGGCGTGCGCATTCCCGCCGGCAGGCCGCGCAGGATGAGCTTGGCGAAGCCGCGCGTCGACGCGATGCCCGTCACCACCAGGTCTTCCATCGCCATCGGATGTTCCGTGATCAGGGTGCCCCGGTCCGGGTCGTCGCTTTCCGGTCCGTCCACGAACGACGAGAGCACGCGGATGTCCATGCCGAACCGCGCGCCCAAGTCCACGGCGCGCGCGTGCATCACCTGCGCGCCGCTCTGCGCCATCTCCACCATCTCCGCGTGCGAGATCTCGCGGATGATGCGTGCCTCCGGGACGCGGCGCGGGTCGCTGGTGAATACCCCCTCCACGTCCGTGTAGATCTCGCAGCGGTCCGCCTTGAGCGCGCAGGCAAGCGCCACCGCCGTCGTGTCCGATCCGCCGCGTCCCAGCGTGGTGATCTCGCGCGCGGCGCTCACCCCCTGAAAGCCGGCCACGATGGCCACGCTTCCGCCGTCCAGCGTGGCGCGCACCCGGTCCGCGCGCACCTCCACGATGCGGGCCGCCGTGTGTGCGTCGTCGGTGATGATGGCCGCCTGGCTCCCCGTGAGCGAGCGGGCGGCCGTGCCGCGCTGGCGGATGGCCATGGCCAGCAGCGCCATGCTGATGCGCTCGCCGGCGCTCAGCAGCATGTCCATCTCGCGCGGGTGGTCCGCCGTGCACGTGTCGCCCAGGCCGTGACTGCGGGCGACACG
>DASQZE010000210.1:0-13706 GCA_035638875.1 Longimicrobium sp. | reverse complement strand
CCGTTCATCCTCCTCCCCGTCCTGGCTGCCTGCGCGGACGGAGCCCCCGTCGCGCCCGAGGGTCCCGGGCCGGTGGATGCGCCCGTGCTGGTGCAGCTGGAGTGCACCGCGGACGTGCACACGGGGACCATGGAGTGCACCCCCGCCGCGCCGGCTGGGACCGGGGGCGCGCGCGGCGACCTGGTGCTGGGGTGGCAGGGCGTGACCGTGCGGCTGGCCAGCAGCAACGCCGGCTACGACGGCACCAGCACGTTCAGCGTGGACGTGACCGTGCAGAACCTGCTGGGGCAGCCCATCGGCACCACGGACGGCGTCGCGGCGGACCCGGACGGCATCCGCGTGTTCTTCGCCTCCGGCCCCACGGCCACCGTGGGCGCGGGCGAGGTGGAGGTGGCCAACGCGGACGGCACGGCCATGTTCATGGGCGCCGCCCAGCCGTTCCACCGCTACGTCACCACGCTCACGACGGAGGCGGTGAGCACGCCCAAGGAGTGGCGGTTCACGCATCCCAACACCGTGTCGCGCTTTCGCTTTACCGTCTACGTGTCCGCGCCGGTGCCGGACGAGGGCGCGCTGAACGCCATCGACCTTGACCCGCGCACGCTGGCCGTGGGCGGCTACCACAGCTGCGCGCTCACCACGACGGGCCAGGCGTACTGCTGGGGCAACAACGACGACGGGCAGACGGGAACCGGCGCCGCGGCCAGCATTCCCGCGCCGGTGGCGGGCGGGCACTTCTGGCGCACGCTCACGGCGGGCCGCTACCACACCTGCGGCATCACCACGAACAACGCGGCCTACTGCTGGGGCGACAACCAGACGGGGCAGCTGGGCAGCGGGGTGGACGACGACAGCCCCGTCCCCGTGCCGGTTGCCGGCGGGCTCGCGTGGCAGCAGCTGGATGCCGGGTCCGGGCACATGTGCGGCGTGACGGAGCAGCTGGATGCCTACTGCTGGGGCGACGGCGCGGCGGGGCAGCTGGGCGCGGCGGACAGCGCCTCGTGGGGGACGCCGGTGGCGGTGTTCGGCGGGCGCAAGTGGGCCACGGTGGATGCGGGCACGGACCACAGCTGCGGCGTCACGCGCGGCGGCGCGGCCTACTGCTGGGGCGACGACGGTGCGGGCGAGCTGGGCACGGGCGACGGCACGCCGTCCGGGCGTCCGGTTCTCGTCGCCGGCGACCACTCGTGGCGGCACGTGAGCGCGGGCGAGGAATTCTCCTGCGGCGTGACGTCGCTGGGCGCGGCGATGTGCTGGGGCTCCGATTCCGCCGGGCAGACGGGCAACGGCGCGGCGGCGGGAGGCGGCACGCCGCAGGCGGTGGCGGGCGGGATGGAGTGGCTGCGCGTGACGGCGGGCCGCGAGACGGCGTGCGGCGTGACCGCGGGGAGCGCCGGCTACTGCTGGGGCTTCAACAACACGGGCGAGATCGGTGACGGGACCACGACGTTCAGCGACGCGCCGGTGGCCGTGGCGGGCGGCGCGCTGTGGGGGTCCATCGACGGCGGCGACTACCACACCTGCGGCGTCACGCAGGACGGCGAGGGCCGCTGCTGGGGATACAACCAGAGCGGCCAGCTGGGCGACAACACCCTGGAAAACCACCCCGCCCCGGCCGCGGTCTTCGGCGGCCACGTCTTCGCGCAGTAGCCGCCCGCATCCCCCCGGACGCACAACGGGGCGCCTCCACTTGGAGGCGCCCCGCTTCGCTTGATGAAGGGCTTCCGCCGGATCCCGGGTTCGGCTTCGGCCTTTCTGGCCGAGCTGTTCCACGACGCGCCGGCGGGTGTTCCGGCGGATGCACGAGCGTCCAGCCACGGCAGGCTTTTACGGATCGCGATCAGGTGGATCTGTGCATGGCGGATTTCTGCGCCGTGTAGCCAGTATCCTGTTCCGCGAAGATGCGGATGCCGTCCCCTCGCCGATCGCGGCCCGTCTACCAAGGAACGCCGGCCACGTGCCGCATCGATCCGGAACGCGACCGGTCGGCGCGGCGCAACCTTCCCGCAGGGACGGCGTCCTGGAGTCTGCGGAACGGGATGATTGCCATCGTGACGTCCGGAGGCGGACCGGAGGCGCTCGGCAGGATGCATCAGGCCCCTGGTAGACCGGCTGCTGCCGGCGAGGGGACGGGATCCGCGTTTTTGGGAAGAGGCCGGATCGTGGCGTCGGAGATTCGAAGAGGCAGGATCGCGGCTGCGGAGGTGGATGCCTGTCCTGGCACATCATCCACATGATCGCGATCAGTAAGAGCATGCTCGCGCCGGAAACCTGCACGGAGCGCCACGGTCCGCCACGGCCGATCGTGCACGGAGTTCCACGGCTTCCCCGGCGCCCTCCGCGTGAGGCCATCGGTGGAATCCGGATGGATGATGGAAGTCCGGCCGCTTCCTGAAGCGCCTTCCATGGCCACGCCTGTCGATGCGTTGCGCACGCACCTTGCTACGGGGCCCGCGCAACCACAACGGGAGACTACGGATGATTGATTTCAGGCGATCGATGCTGGTGGCGTGCGGCGCGGCCCTGCTGGGGCTCGGCGGCTGCGTGGTCAAGGACGGCGACGACGAGGGCGGGCAGGGCGCGGCGGGGCAGCAGACCACCGTGCAGACCCAGCCCGGCGGCACAGCCCCGCAGCCCGCCCAGCCGGCGCAGCCCGCGCCCACCCCGGCCCCGCCGCCGCCGGACCTGCGGCTGGAGGTGAACGTGGCCGAGCGCGAGCTGTACGTGTACCGCAACGACCAGCGCATTGCCACGCACCCCGTGGCCGTGGGCACGAGCGAGTGGCCCACGCGCACGGGCGAGTGGACCATCAACCAGGTGGTGTTCAATCCGCGCTGGACCCCGCCCAAGGAAGAGGAGTGGGCCAAGGACGAGGAGGTCAAGGAGCCCGGCGCCCCCGACAACCCGCTCGGCGTGGCGCAGCTGGTGTACGATGCGCCGCGCAGCATCCACGGCACCAACGAGCCCGAGTCGCTGGGCAAGGCCGAATCGCACGGCTCCATCCGCATCGCCAACGACGTGGTGGTGGAGCTGGCGCGCATGGTGATGGAATCCGGCGGTGCCCAGCGCGAGGACTCGTTCTACCAGCAGGCCCGCTCCAACCGGCGCGAGCGGGTTGAGGTAGCCATCCCCAACCCCATCCCCATCAGCGTGGTCGCCGGCAGCGGCTCCGGCTCCGGCGGCGATGACAAGGGCGGCTCGGACGACGAGAAGTCGAAGTCCAAGTCCGGCAACTAACCGGAGACAGGTCCCATCAGGTGAACGGTCCGGGTGACGCCCATCGGCTCCCGGACCGTTCTGCATTTCGTGGAATGATTGGAACAGCCTGGAAAGGGGATGTCGGATCAGTCCAGGTGTAGACACGCGCTCGAGGTGGTGCTGCGGCAGGAACGAATCGGCCCGGGGGGCACGACGCTCTCCCAGGCCGATCGTATCATGCTGCGTCAGGAACGGGCTACCAGATGTCGCCGGATCCAGCCAGCCAATTCCGCTTCTTCCAGGGTGCCGCTGGCAAGTTCCAGGATCGTTGCGACTTCATCCGGCTCCTCGACCACTACTTCGTGACCGTTGATCCACGCAAACATGTGGATGGCAGCGAGAGCGATCCGTTTGTTGCCATCGAGGTAGCCATGGTTACGTGCCAGCCCATAGCCATATGCGGCAGCGAGATCGGCGAGATCTACCTGTGCACTCTCGTAGCCCCATCGATTCTGGGGACGGGACAGTGCGGATTCGATGAGGCCTTCGTCGCGGACGCCGAACAGCCCGCCGTGCTCCGCGATCAGCTCGCGGTGCATGGCATCGATGAACGTACGCCACAACCAGCGCGGTTCGTCCACGGCTACTTGGACAGTTCGCGGAACGCGTTACGGTGCTTGCGGCGGATCACTTCAAACCCCGCCATGGCCTCTTCGAAAGCGGGGTCATAGGCGGTGAGCTCGAACCCGCGCTCGGTCCTCACGAGGTGAAGGGTATCACCAAGGCTTGCATGCAGTTCATCCAGGATTTCCTTGGGGAGGATCACACCCGCGGAACCACCTACCGCGCGCACCTTCACGCTTGCATGGGTCATCGTCTCACTCCAGGAGTTCGTGTCAGCTTATAATTTGGATTATAAGCTGGGCGAAATCAACCCTCGGTGAGCTGCGAGACACCGGTCGAGGTAGTCACCGATGTAGATCGATGGAAACAGAACCAATCGGCCCGGGAGAGCACGTTGCTCTCCCGGGCCGATTTGCGTTCTCCGGCGGCCGGATGGGCGGCATGGGTCATTCGCACCATGCCCCGGCGGCGGGCGGACGGCATCTTTCTTTCACAAGGCGGGGGAGGGGCGCCCGGTGAAACATGCCGCGGGCGATCTTCGTAATCCACTGCCACGCCGGGAGATGAGTTGCCCGGCGCAGCGGATCGGGCGGTGCCGGGCGGGTCCCGGCCGGGTCCCGGCCGGGCGCCCTCCGCAACATCGAACCGAGACCGAAGAATGTCCTCGATACGTCAGGTGGCTCGCGCGCTGCTTGTCCTGTCCGCTACCGTCGCCGCCGTCCCCGCGCGGGCGCAGGCGCCCATGGAGATCGTCGTCAACATCCCCGCGGGCCGGCTGGTGGTGCTGGAGGGCGGAGTGGAGGTTCGCTCGTACCCGGTCTCGGTGGGGACCGCGCGCCATGCCACGCCCACGGGCTCCGCGGGCATCCAGCGGATGGTGTGGAACCCGTCATGGACGCCGCCGGAGAGCGACTGGGCGCGCGACGAGCGGCCGGCGGCCCCGGGGCCCAACAACCCCATGGGGCGCGTGAAGATGCACCTGTTCCAGGACTACTACGTGCACGGCACGCCGGCCCGCAACGAGCAGCACCTGGGACGCCCGGCCTCGCACGGCTGCATCCGCATGCGCAACGCGGACGTGATGGAGCTGGCCCGCCTGGTGCTGCGCGCGGACGGCGCCCCGGTGAGCGACGAGACGCTGCAGGGGCTGATCGACAACCCCCGCCGCACGCGCGAGATGCGCCTGTCGGGGCGGGTGCGGGTGCGCATCGAGTACCGGTTGGCGGAGGTGGCGGCGGATTCGGTGACGCTGCACCCCGACGTGTACGCCCGCGCCGCCGGCCGCTACACGGACCGCGTCCGCGAGGAACTGCGCACGCTGGGCACCGACCCGGTCGTGATGGAGCAGGCCGCCATCACGCGCGCGCCCACGGCCCCGGTGCGCATCGCCCGCTACGCCGTGCCGCCGATCATGGTGGTCCCCGCGGCGGTCGCGGCCGGCCAGCCGAGCCTGGGTGCCGCGCTTCGCTGACCCACCGGCACCATCCACGGGTGAACGAAGCGCGCCCGCCGGTATCGGCGGGCGCGCTCTTCGTTGGTCTGCCATCCAGAATGCTGCGTCCAGGCGCAGATCAGCCGGGCGTTTGTTTTCCTGAGGGAGGCGTCGGCGATTCCATCCCGTGCCCGGTCTCTGGCGCCGACCGAAGGATCTACCATCCCGTGCAGGAGCACCCGCCACGCGAACCGGTTTCCGTCCGTGACAAATCACGCGGAGGACGCGGAGAAAAGACGAGAGGACGCGGAGAAACCCCGTCTTTTCTCCGCGTCCTCTCTTTTCCTCTCCGCATCATCCGCGTGAAACATCCTGATCCGAATGCAACGAGAAGCTCGGAATTCGCTACGAACGGCAGGTTTCTGGGTGCAGCGAAATCAGGTCACGGGTAAGGCCTCGGCGCGGGGCAGGGGTCAGGCGCGGGAGAGGAGATCCTTCGGTCGGCGCCATAGATCTGCTCGAGGAATGGGATCGGCGGCGCCTCCCTCAGGAAAGCAACGCTGCGGCGTTTCATCCACCGGAGACGGCGGCTCAGAACGCGGCGCGGAGGCCCAGCGTGAGGGTGCGGCCGGGGACCACGGTGGCGTTGTCGGGCTCGCCGCGCTGGTGGTCCAGCAGGTTCTCACCCGCCAGCACCAGCACCAGGCCCCCGGGCACATCCGCCATGGCGGCGGCGTTCAGGTGCGTCACGCCGGAGTACGCGCGCCAGTAGCCGCGCAGCCCCGTGCCCGTGTCCACCCCGTCCGCCGCGGCGCGCGCCAGGGCCAGCCGGTCGTAGCCCATCCAGTCGAACGCGCGGTAGCCCGTGAGCGACGCGGACCAGCCGTCGCCGGCGTACGCGCCCGTCAGCGTGAGCGTGCGCGCGGGCACCTCCAGCATCCGGTCGCCGCGCCGCAGGTCGCCCGTGTAGGTGGGCGCCACGTTGCGCACGCGGCTGTCCACGCGCGAGAACGCGCCGTCCACGGACACGCGGCCCAGGAGCGCCGAGCCCTGCACCTCCCACCCGCGGTTGGTGATCTGCCCCAGGTTCTGCAGACGGAGCCCGGGGTGAACGCCGCCCTGCGCGCTGGCCGGCAGCCCCACCTGCTGGATCAAGCCCGAGGCGAGCTGGTCGAACGCCGTCACCTGCAGCTGCAGAAAGCGGCCGACGGCCAGGTCGAATCCGCCCTCCACCCCCTCCTGCTCCTCCGGCGCCAGCGGATACGCGCGGCGGTGCAGGGTTGCGTCCCCCCACGCGTGTCCACCGCCCGGCGAGCGCAGGGGGCGGATGCCGCGCCCGAACGCTACGCGCAGCTTCAGCGTCGCATCATCCCCCAGCGGCGTGACCCAGGCGGCGCCCAGCACCGGCAGGAACGCATCGCGCGAGGTGGTGGGGAGCCCGCCGTTGCGCTCCACCCGCACGCCCGCCGTCAGGTGCAGCCGGTCGTCCAGCGTGGCGTTGGCCTGCGCCACCACGCCCGTGCTGCGCGTCCACAGCACGTAGGGATCCGTCCCCGTGGGCGCCGCGGACGGGTCCACCCCCACCAGCTCGCGCAGGGTGGAGTGCTCCGCCGCCAGGGTCGCCGCGAAGTCGGCCCGGGCACCGTCGTACAGGCGCGCCACGCTGCTCCAGCGCAACGTGACGCGGTCCGCGCCGCCCTCCGTGCCGCCCATCCGGCCGTCCACGACGGAGAGGACGGGCGCATAGGCATCCAGCGGCGCCGACACGCGGTCGCCGTCGATGCCGGCGATCAGCGTGTGCGTCCACACGGCATCCGGCGTAAGACGCAGCGATCCGCCCAGCGTGTACTGCCGCATCCCCTGCCGCCCGACGGAATCCACGGACGTGGGAAAGTCGCGCAGCAGGGGGTTCTCCGCCGGGCCCGCGCCGGCCGCGAAGAAGCGCGCCGTGCCCGTGAGCACGCTGCGCGCGCCCACCCGGCGCGCGTTGCCGCTTGCCAGCAGATACCGGCTTCCGCCCTCCGGCACGTACTCGCCCACGCCGCCCACGCCCACGTCCAGCCCCGCGGACTGGACGGCGGTCCCGGCGCGCAGGGAGACGGCGTGCTCCTGCGCCACGGCCCGCCCCGCGGCGAATTCGCTGTTGGCCATCCCCAGCCCCGTGCGGACGCGCAGGCGGGGCGTGCCGTTGTCCGTGCCCTCGTGGCGGGTGACGATGTTGACGACGCCGCTGATGGCATCCGTCCCGTACAGCGCGGCGCCCTGCGGACCCCGGATGACCTCGATGCGCTCGATGGCCTCGGGGGCGATCTGCGTGGCCAGCAGGGGATTGGCGACCTCGATGCCGTCGATGAACACCTTGGGCGAGCTGGCGCCGAACGAGCTGGCGCCCCGGATGCTGCCGTAGCGGGCCAGGAGGGTGGACGGCGACTGCTCCCACCCCCAGGGCCCGGCCGTGGAGGTCGTCAGGAAGCGGGAAAGAGGCGACGTGCCTTCCCGCTCCATCTGCGCGTGGTCGATGACGTCCAGCGCGAACGGCAGCGCGCTCCGCGGCCCGCCCCCCGCGCTCCCCGTGACGACGATGCGGTCCAGCGCCACGGTGTGCCCCAGCTCGTCCGATGCCTCGTCTTCCGCGGCGGCCTGGCGGGCGCGGCGCAGGGCCAGCACCACGTGGTCGGCGCTGGCCACCACGGGCTCCACGGGCGTGTCGCGCAGCAGCTCCGCCAGCGCGTCGCCCACCGTGCGCGCGCCGGGCGCCAGGCACACGCGGCGTTCCAGGGGGAGCAGCTCGGCGCTGTAGGAGATGCGGATGTGGGTCGCGGCGGAAAGGCGGTCCAGCGCATCGCGCAGGGACAGGTCGCGGGCGTGAAAGGCGAGGGTGCGGTCCAGCGGGGCGGGCCAGCGGCGCGCGGCGGATGCGGCCGGCGGCGCGCTGCAGCGATCCTGCGCGTGCGCGGCGGCCGGCGCGGCGAGCGCCAGCCCGACCGCGCACGCGAGCGCGCGCCCCACCCGCGGACCGCGCGGGGGGATCAACGCGCGGCGTTCAGCACGGCCGTGTCGCCGCGCACCGTCATCTCCGCGCCGAGCGCGAGGGCAATCACCTGCAGCACCTGGTCCCGATCCTCTCCCTGGAAAGAAGCCGTCAATCGGCGGCCCGCGACCGCCGCGTCGCCGGCGCGGAGCTCCACGCCGAACCAGCGCCGCACGTCCGCCGCCACGTCCGTGATGCCGGCATCGCGAAAGACGAGCTGGCCGCGGGTCCACGCCAGGTCATCGGCCGTGGCCGCCGTCCGCTGCGCCCGCGTGCCGCCCTCCGGCAGCACGCCGCGCTCGCCCTGCCGCAGCACCATCTCGTCCCCCGCGGCATCCGCATCCGCCCGCAGGGCCACGGCGCCGTCGGTCACGACCACGCGCACGCCGCCGCCGGAATCCGCCTCTACCGAGAAGACCGTGCCGATGTCGCGCACCCGCGCGCCGCCCGCACGGACGGTAAAGGGACGCGCGTCGTCGTGCGGCACGTCGAACATCGCCTCGCCGCGCAGCTCCACCTCGCGCGCCCGGCCGCCGTACCCCGCCACCAGGGTCAGCCGGCTGCCGGGCCCAAGCAGAACGCGCGTACCATCCGAAAGTTGGACAGAATCGCGCTGGCCCACCCCCGAAGCGTACGTCCGCACCGTGCTCCGCGGATCTCCGCCGCGCAGCGCCTGCCACGCGAACAGCGCGCCCAGCAGGAGCAGCACGGTCGCCGCCACGCGCAGGGCGGGCGTCCGCCAGCGGGGCGCGGCCACGGAGGGCGGCCCAGTGCGGCGCGGTACAGTGCGGCGGAGGGGGATGACGGGCGCCTCGGGTGTGTCCATGCGACGATGCACGCGGGCGAGCGCCGCCTCCACGTCCAGGTTCGACGGGGACGCGCCCCGGTCCATGGCGCGATCCAACGCGGCCAGCTCCGCCTCGCGCTCCGGGCGCCCGGCCAGCCAGGCGCGCACGGCGTCCGCTTCCCCGGGCGGACTCTCGCCCGCGAGAAAGCGGGCCAGCGCCTCCCAGTGCTCGTCGTCGCCGCCCGTTCCGGGTACCCCGTGTCGCTTGTCCATGCTCCTTGAGACACGCCAGCGGCCCGCTCCCCCTACGGTGCCGCGCGGGGGGCCGGATTGCTGCCCTGTCCGCCGCCCGGTTAGGTTGCGCATTCCTTGCAACCCCGCGGCCGGAGACCCGTTCCGCCCCCCGGCCCCTTTTCACGCCGATCCGCACCCGTGACCGACCGCGCGCTCCTCGACCGCCTGCGCCAGGGCGACCGCGACGCCTTCGACGCCGTCTTCCGCGCGCATTACGCGACGCTGGTGGGCGTGGCGGAGCGCATCGTGGGCGAGCGCGCCGTGGCGGAGGAGCTTGCGCAGGACGTGATGCTGGAGCTGTGGCGCCGCCACGCCACGCTCGTGGTGGACGAGTCGCTGCGCGCGTACCTCGTCCGCGCGGCCCGCAACCGCGCGCTCAACCACGTGCGCCACGAGCGGATGAAGGTGCGCACGGCCCCCCGCGCCGCGGGCGAGACGGTGACCCAGCCCGACGCGCCGGCCAACCTGGTGGAGGACGAGCTGGATGCGGCCGTGCGCGAGGCCGTGCAGTCGCTGCCGGAGCGGTGCCGCGAGGTGTTCGAGCTGAGCCGCGGGCAGGGGCTGCGCTACGCGGAGATCGCGACGGCGCTGGGGATCTCCGTGAAGACCGTGGAGGCGCAGATGGGCAAGGCGCTTCGCGTGCTACGGGAGCGCCTTGCGCCGTTTTTGCCGGGGGGCGAGGCGGAGTGAAAGGCGGGGGAGGGAGGGAGCGGGATTATTCGCGAGGGGAGACGGGAGCGAATGAAAATTCGCGGCTACACTATCACGCTGTCCGCCCCCGCGGACACCACGGTAGCCCCGTACTCCTGCGAAGGAGGGCTTGAACGCCGCCGACGCCTCATTTTGCACTCCCGAACTGCGCCGTCCGCACGAGCGTCTCGGCCAGCAGCAGCACGAGCGCCGCGAGGGCCGAGCTTTTCGTTGGTGCGGGAAGGCTCGTGCGGGGCCGTTCTCGGAATTGATAATAAGTGTTGTCGAAGTCAATCGCTGCACAAAGTCCCAAAACGGCGTTCGGCTTTTCTTCTCCTTGTTCTACACGCAGTGATCCGCAATCATACCTCTTCACTGTTTTCTCCTCGCCGACTGTTAGCAACGACCTCTCCTACGTAATGTTGTATGAGTAACGGAAAGCATATTTGCAGAGTTGGGGGTTACGAGCACAACTCCGATAGTTCACCTATTCCTGAAGAAGGGCGTCGCCACATACAGCCTTGGCTTTCAGCGGTGTTTCAGAGCGAACACCTCTCATTGTTGATCGGGAGTGGGCTCACTTCCGCAGTTGCCTATGCCGGCGGATGCACAGCGACTGGCATGGCGCGTGTTGAGTTGGGATCCGAGTATGACGAGGCGATCACAAAGCATGCAGAGACAAGTGCTTCAAAGCTTGGACGAGGAGTCGCGAACATCGAGGACCAGATCCGAGCAGCCAACCAGTTGATCGCGGGTTTGCGTATTCTCGACCCGGAACAAGCTATAAAACTATCGAATTCTCTAGATGCAGCCCTGCGGAACTTAGTACGTGATATCTTAGAAACGGAGAGCAATATCCTCGCAGCGATTCGGGGTGGAAGCGATGCCGGACTGGCTGCGAATCGGTTGCTCACATCCTTTTTGATGAGCTTCGCCAGCCGGCCGGCAACTCGAGAACGGCTGAATCTGTTCACCACGAACTATGATCGGCTGATTGAATATGGTTGTGATCTCACGGGATTGAGGTCACTTGACCGCTTTGTGGGCACACTCACACCGGTATTTCGTACATCCCGGGTCGATGTTGATGTGCACTATAATCCTCCAGGTATTCGCGGTGAGCCAAGATACTTAGACGGGGTTATTCGGCTGACGAAACTGCATGGCTCGTTGGATTGGAAGAATGAAGAAGGTCAGATTCATCGGTTCGCCATCCCCTTCGGGAGTGCTGCGGACCACCCGGATCTGCCGAATGCCTCCGAGCAGATGATAATCTATCCAAACGCTTCAAAGGACATCGAAACGTCCGAGTACCCGTACGCCGAGCTTTTTCGCGACTGCTCCGCGGCACTGTGCAGGCCTAACTCGGCACTTGTGACGTACGGTTATGGGTTTGGTGATGATCACATCAATCGCATTTTACGTGACATGTTGGCTCTCCCATCTACGCACCTCGTCATTATTTCTTATGATGATGCCAGTGGGAGAATCCCACGTTTTCTTGATCAAGTAAGCCGAGAGTCCCAAGTATCCTTGTTGCTGGGGAGTCATTTCGGCGATCTAGCAACCCTGACAAAGCACTATCTGCCACAATCGTCAGCAGATCAGATATCCATTCGGTCGCGCACCCGATCCGCCGAGATGGGAGATTCTAATGTCACTTCTTCGGCGCAACCCGAAGCTGCGGATGTCACTCAGATGAGAGCATAATTAGTGATCACACGAGTTGAACGCATTTCTAATCTCACCGTTGGTGCGGTTGAGAGTGTGGCGGCGGATGAGATATCCGTTCTGTTAGAGGCCACGGCACCGAGATCAATTGCGCTGAACGCAGGGGTGCCGACTGGTTTCCCCCGCCTGAACGGATATGTCTTGATCCCCAACGAGACTGGATCACTCGTGGGAATTGTTGTTCGCTTGTGGATAGAGCGGTCTCCACTAACTAGAACTGGACCAAAAGATCTAATTGACCTGCCGTTTCCACTGCGGAAGTTAACGCTTACACCGGTTGGAACCCTGGCTTGGAGACATGATCCAGACGAAGACCGTGGGTATACAACCGCCTTCCATCGTGGTGTTACCGTTTTCCCATCGGTGGGGGATTCGGTACTTTTGCCGACTTCCGAACAACTTCGAGCGATTATTGAATCGGAATCCCACCATCGGCGGGTTAACATTGGGACTTCCCCTCTATTGGCAAATTCCGAGATCACGCTCGACCCTGATCGCCTTTTCGGTGGTCACTTAGCTGTTCTTGGTAACACCGGAAGTGGTAAATCGTGTACGGTCGCCGGTTTGGTGCGGTGGTCACTGGAAGCGGCTCAGCGTGAACGGTTGAGAAACCGTAGAAACAATGTGCCAAATGCCCGTTTCATTATTCTTGATCCCAACGGTGAGTATAGGAACAGCTTTGCTGATGTCCCAGGAAGAGTCCGAGTTTACCAGATTCCACCGACAGATCCTGGTGCCGAACCACTTACCATCCCGGGATGGATGTGGAACATCAGCGAGTGGTCTGCATTTTCTTCGGCAGCCCCATCTATACAGCGTCCATTACTTCAGCAGACGCTACGCTTGCTTCGAACGGGCGGAGCGATCGATGATTCCGTAGACCGGATTATACGCCGCCGAATGCGATATCTACTCACTTCACTTAACGAAAAGATCGCGAGTGGAGGAGGCGCGTACGGAGACTTTGGACCCGCTCAAGGAGTGGGCGAGTTCCTACAGATTATCATAGATGATGGCAATCGTTACGTAGAGAAGGCTTCTGCGGAGGTAAAGAGAGCGCTGTTTACATTGATCAATCAAGCACAGACCCTGCGCGATGAGCATAAATTTGAGCGAAGAAACGGCACGGCATTTCAGCCTTTCTCAGAGACGGAAATGGTCAGCCTGCGGGACAATGTTTCAGCAGTGCTAGACTTGTTTCTGGCAGAGGGCGAAACACCACTTACCACAGACGACGCTCCTATTCCGTTCGATGTGAATGTTCTTCCTGACTACCTCGAACACGTCGCCTCGGCTGCCTCGACGCAAGCAGCGACACAGACAGCGGGTCTCATAGTTCGTATTCGGAATATGCTGGCTGATACTCGTTTGTCTGGAGTTATCGCTCCGGAAAATTCCCCATCATTCTCGGAGTGGTTAGAACGGCACATTGGCGGTGATGGAGCTTCAAACGGGCAAGTTACAGTCGTAGATCTATCACTGGTCCCCACAGATATCATACATCTGGTGGTAGCCGTGATCGGAAGAATTGTATTCGAAGCGCAACAACGCTATCTCCGTAGCACTGGATCAGAGCTACCGACAGTTCTTATTCTAGAAGAGGCACATACTTTCGTTGCGCGCGGACGAGAAGATGAAAGCGCAGGCCCCACTGCGTCAGACACATGCCGCACTACCTTTGAGAGGATTGCGAGGGAGGGCAGAAAATTCGGGCTAGGCCTCGTCATCTCCTCTCAACGCCCATCCGAACTTTCACCGACGGTACTGTCGCAATGCAATACGTTTTTGCTGCATCGACTCGTCAACGATCGGGACCAAGATCTAGTTGGCCGACTGGTCCCTGACACGCTAGGTGGAATGCTGCGCGAGCTTCCTACTTTACCAGCTCGACATGCAATCATCGTCGGTCAGGCGACTCC
>DASQZE010000209.1:0-10941 GCA_035638875.1 Longimicrobium sp. | reverse complement strand
CGTGGTAAAGCTGCGCGGATCGCTGCGGGTGGAGCACACGCTGGCCCGCCACGGCGCTGAGCGGCTGTGGAGGGACCTGGCCAAAGACGAGCCCGTGCGCACGTTCGGCGCGCTCACGGGCGCGCAGGCCGTGCAGATGGTAAAGGGCGGGCTGCAGGCCATCTACCTGAGCGGCTGGCAGGTCGCCGGCGACAACAACCTCTCCGGGCAGACGTACCCGGACCAGAGCCTGTATCCCAGCAACTCCGTCCCCGCGGTGGTCAAGCGCCTGAACAACGCGCTCACGCGCGCGGACCAGGTAGAGTGGGCCGAAAAGGGGCAGGCCGGGCGCGACTGGATGGTGCCCATCGTGGCCGACGCGGAGGCCGGCTTCGGCGGGCCGCTGCACGCATTCGAGCTGACCAAGCAGATGATCGAGGCGGGCGCCGCCGGTGTGCACTTCGAGGACCAGCTGGCGTCCGAGAAGAAGTGCGGGCACCTGGGCGGCAAGGTGCTGGTGCCCACCTCGCAGTTCGAGCGCACGCTCATCGCCGCACGGCTGGCGGCGGACGTGCTGGACGTGCCGACGATCCTCATCGCCCGCACGGACGCGGACAGCGCCACGCTCATCACCAGCGACGTGGACGAGCGCGACAAGCCGTTCATCACCGGCGACCGCACGGCGGAGGGCTACTTCCGCGTAAAGAACGGGCTGGATGCGGCCATCGCCCGCGCCAGGTCGTATGCGCCGTACGCGGACCTGCTCTGGTGCGAGACGAGCACGCCGGACCTGGACGACGCCCGAAAGTTTGCCGAGGCCGTGCACGAGGAATTCCCGGGCAAGATGCTGGCGTACAACTGCTCGCCCAGCTTCAACTGGAGCAAGCACCTGGACGCGGCCACCATCGCGAAGTTCCAGCGCGAGCTGGGGGCCATGGGGTACAGGTTCCAGTTCATCACGCTGGCGGGGTGGCACCTGATCAACCTGCACACCTTCAACCTGGCGCAGGCGTACGGCGAGCAGGGGATGCCCGCGTACGTGGAGTTGCAGGAGCAGGAGTTCGGCCTGGAGGGCGCCGGCTACACGGCCACCAGGCACCAGCGCGAGGTGGGCGCCGGCTACTTTGACCAGGTGCTGATGACCGTCACCGCCGGCCAGGCCTCCACGTCGGCGCTGGAAGGCTCCACGGAGCAGGCCCAGTTCGCCTGACCGCGCGGCGGATGGAGATCGGCCGATGAACGACGGCCGGTGATGAAGGCCGATGATCGAAAGGGGCTCCCGCGATGGGAGCCCCTTTTAGTCGCGCGAGAGCCGAAGCTGAAGTTGCACCCGTTCGGGAAGTGAGTCACCGCTTTGCTTTGATACGGCTATTGTACAAGCGGGTCAGCCCAGTTGTATTAATCCGCATCCGAACGAGCTTCTCACTCACCCCGTGCCGCTCGGCGAGCAGTGGAAGGGCGACACCGGAGTTTACATCAAAACAGATATCTCGCCACGGTACGAGCAGAGCCGCGCCCACGGCATACGCCTCATCTTCCGCGGCTTTATTATACGTCCTGATCTTTAAGGTCTTTCCATACGCAAGGTTCAACCGTGTTGGAGTATGACCGTAATGGACGTGAAGTAACTCCTCCATCATCGTGATTCTCACCCGCGTGGGTGGCTTGGTGCCATTCATTATGATCCAATACCGCCCATCGATCGGAATCGGCAAGGTGACTGCATCCCAGCTGGAGGAATGGGCGCCACACAGTTCCTCTTGTAGGCCCGGATCGAATTGCTTCAGAGACTCTGGCATGAGGAACTCAACAGGCATGCATGCCGCAAGAACATCCGGCAGAACTGGCCCGCGGGGTGGCAATCCATAGAAATTCCTCACCACCTTTGCTGCCTCTTCCCAGCGACAGCCTTCAGTAGAGAATGGATGATCGAAAGTTCGTCCAGTCATTCTTTTCGCTGTGACAACTCCTGGTAGGCAGCGCGAACCATCGCGGCAATCAAGTTCGCTGCGGCGGGAGGAAGATTTCGATCAGCTCGCAGGTGAACCTCAATTGCGTCAGGCGTGGTCATCGATTGTGTTTCATCACTCATCGGTACCTCAGCCGCTCCACGAATACTCTCGACGGAAACGCCAAGCCATTCACATATTCGAAAAAGCGTCTCGGTGTCAGGCTCAACTGCTCCGCGCTCAATCCTGCTAAGAGTCGATGGACTCACCCTTAGCTTAGGACCGATGTCGCGTAACGAGTCGCCGGTTTCGCGTCGCCGCTGCCAAATCAACAATCCCAGTTTCCGTACCCACGCGGGTGCGGCCATCTTACCCCCTGAGAAACGCGTTTCACTCTTGACACGGGAATTGTGCTTCTACATTATTGTACCGACCGTGCCATCGGCGCAACACGTCTCTTGCGCCAGGGCCGGGAGCTTACATGAGCAGGAGACACGCATGGCTACGAATCCCCCGAACGGGCCTGGACGCATCGGTGCAGTTCGCGATCGGTCGCAGACTTACAACCCCCAGACCCAGCAGTGGGTGAAGCGCGATACCGACAGCGGCCGCTTCATGCAGGTCAAGCAGGACGGAACGCCGTTCAAGGGCGTCCGAAAGGAGAAGTGAATCGGTGCTGTAGCCCCGGTCGCGGAGCCGGGGCTACCGACCTCCCCTATTCAAGAATAGACATGGGCACGAAAAAGCGACGTGACGAAGAGTATGATGTTCCAGTCCGAGTCAACGGAACAGACATAGGCTGGACGAGCACATCCACAGTAGATGGTGGTACAGGCTGGACGGATCAGCGTCCCATCCCGATTGTACGTATCGACTCTGCTGTTTTGCGCGACGCGGATGACGGATCCCCTGTCACTTTAGTGCCAGAGACCGAGCAGATCCTCGTGTTGTTCCGCTCCCGCATCTTGGGACAAGTCTCCGCTCACCATGAGCGGCTACTGAGAGCGCACAGCATCACCTCTGGAGTTCTGACGGGAGTTACGCAAGACCCTCCACGCGCCGGGCTCCTGATCGGCTAACGAATGTTTCGTTCTGAACCGGAAACAACGATACAAGGGCAACTCACATTTGCAGAGCTGAGTTGCTCCTCATGCGAGTTGTTTCATGGCTGCGGCGGATCAGCCACTGCTCCATGCGGGTGCATCTACGAGATGTCGAACCCTGCGCATCGGGCGTGTGCGAGTTGTGGAGTAATTTGCCGTGAACACGACGCAGGCCAAGATCATGCTGGTAAGCGGAATAACTTTGAATCGCATTATCGGAGTGGTCTTGCATTGTCTCAGGTCGAGTTGTGTTGCAATCTGGATTCGAACTTCCCGGTGTTCATTCCTACTCGGACCCAAGAAGTATCATCTCACCTGAGAATTCCAGTCGCATATGCGGGGCTGGATTTACGTTCCCTGCGCGTCAATGGTGCGGTGTGGGGTGGAGATCTCGGGGCCACGGCGGAGGAACTAAGAAATTCTCTCCGCGTGCCATCTAACACTGCTGTATTCTGCATCCTCAACGGTCAGGATAAACTGCTTGAACGATTCTGGAGCAAGAACCGCAACCACCTTTATCGGCAAGCTAAACAGTGGGAAATCACTGCGATCACTGGTCCCACATTCTCCGTTTATGGAGAAGATCAGCGACTTCCGTCATCGCATAATGTTCTAGCTTTATCCCGCCATCACCGCTGCATCCAAGAGATTAGCGACTCAGGGCTTACCGCCGTGCCGAACCTTTATTGGCGCAATGACGCCGATCTCCGCGCGTGGGTGGACTTCCTTGATGCTCATCCGGAGCTCAACGTCGTGTCACGAGATTTCTCATGCACGAAAGGTCTAGAAGAATTTGACACTCACCTCCAAGGGCTCACGTGGATCTTGGAACGAGTGGGTCGGCCGATGCACGTGTTTTTCGTTGGAGTTGGCACATCCAAAGCGCATAGGGTGATCGACATACTGGCCGAGCGAGGATGTACCTGCTCGTTCTTCACCGCCGATCCCGTAATGACCGCGCGAAGCGGGGGGAAGCGGCTGATCAACGACGGAGCTAAGCTAATCACCCGTGTAGAACGTGAAATCCCGCACGTGGAGCTTATTCTGGGCAACTTAGTAGCAGCGGAGCAATTTCTAGTTGAGAAGGCAAGTCAGTACGCCATCTATACCCACCCATCAAATGGATTGCTTGCCTGTGTAGATTTAGAGTAACAATCAAGGCAAAGGCGGCGGAGGATCATCCTCCCCCGCCGCCCTGCCGTTGCTGGCTATTCCCTACACCCTATTCCCTCCCTACCCCCTCCTCCACGATCACCCGGTCCGTCCCCCCGCGCCCGAACGTCTCCGGCGAGTACATCTCCTCCGCGCGCGGCGGGGGGACGATGAACAGGCCGGGCGTGGTCGCGCGGGCCACGTACGTGTAGGTGTACACGCCCGCCGGCAGCAGCGACGCGAACGCCTCCACCCGGTCGTCGCGCAGGTTCTGGTGCTCGTACCACCGCCACCACCAGCCCCCGTCGTACGCCGGACGGCCGCGCACGGGCCGCCCCCGGCTCACGCGCTCACCGCTGGGCGGCGTGTCCTCCGCGCCCAGCAGCGCCGTGTTCACGGCCTCGAAGCCGGCGGGGAGCGGATCCACCATCGCCACGTGCACGCGGCGGCTGGGGGCGGTCACCGTCACGGTCACCCGCACGCGCGCGCCTGCCCGCACCCGCCAGCGCCCGTCCTCGTCCCGGACGACGTCCATCGAATCATCCATGGGCTCGTAGGTGCGTTCCACGGCGAACCCGCGCTCCAGCGGCACCAGGTCCAGGTCGCGCGGGGCGTAGCGCAATCCGGCACGGTAGTACAACCGTCCCGGCCCCTCCTTGCCGATGGTCAGCGACGCCGGATCGTCCTCCCCCAGCACGCGCATGGGCACGTCCACGTGAAAGCGGTCCGCGTTGCGGCCGGTGAAGCGCTGCTCCCCCGCGAAGCGCTCGCCCAGCCACAGCCGGGCGACGAACTCCGGCGTCTGCCCCTCGTATACGCGGAAGTAGCGGTCCAGCGCCAGCAGCACCCACGCATTCTCCTGCGTGTTGCCCCACCGCCCCTGCACGCGGTGACCCAGCAGCCCGCGCACCGTCTTCGTGGCCAGCTCGCTCCGCGGCTCCGCCCGCAGCAGCGCCTCCAGCACGACGGCGTCCGTCCGGCGGGACGAGTGCAGCAGCAGGTACTCGCCTTCCTGGTATGCCGTGGCGAAGGTGGCCGTGGAGGCCGTCTCCGTCGCGCGGTTGTTCACGGTGCGCAGCAGCTCCGCCCGCTCCGCCGCGAACGCAGGCCGCTCGGCGACGGCGGACAGGAGCCAGCCGCCCACCTCCAGCGGAATGGTGTCCGTCTGCACCTGGCCGAAGAGCGTGCGCAGCTCGGCTTCCACGGAGCCGTCGCCGGCCAGGTCGCGCACGTAGGCGGCGTACGCGCGGATGGCGAAGCGCGCCTGCGGTGAGTAATCATCCGGGATGTGCCCGTTCACCTGCCGCAGGTACTCCATCGACCGCCCCAGCATCCCCGCGGGCACCGTGTAGCCCTTGGCCTGGGTGCGCACGAGGGCGTGGGCCGCGTGCACGCTCACGTACGGCCACGACTCCGCGCGCCCGGGCCAGAGCGCGAACCCGCCGTCCGGCGTCTGCATCCCCTGCAGCGCCGCGAGGTCGCGGGCCACGGAATCCGCCAGCGCCTGCGCCGGGGGCAGTCCCTCCGCGCGGAACTCCGCCAGCACGTCGCGCAGCGCAGCCACGGCCAGCAGCCGCGAGGCGATGGGCTCCGTGCCCTGGAACCGGTAGCGCACCAGGTACAGGAACGCGTCCGTGAGCTCCTGGAGCGCCGTGGACGACGTGGTCACCTCCAGCCCGCCGAACGCGGGGATGGCGTCGTCCGGCACCTCCAGCGGCAGGTCCACCGCGCTGTCGCCCGCGATGGAGCCGTACGTCGCGAACGCCTCCGCCGTGGCGGGCGTGTAGACGGGGAGCGTGATGGTCGCCGCGTCGGACAATCCGCCCGACACGACGGCGACCTGGATGGAAGCAGTCCCCGGCCGCACGGCTTCGGCGGCCATGCGCACCTCCACGCGGTCGCCGGCGGGAACGCGCACGCGCTTGCCGGGCTCCGCGAAGCGCGCGCCGTCGCCGCGCACGGCCACGTCCACGTCCAGCGGCGCGTCCGTCTGGTTCTGAACGATGACGGGGAGGTCGAAGCGGTCGCCGAAGTTCAGGAAGCGCGGCGCGGAGGGGCGCGCCATGAGCGGCTGCCGCGCCGTGATGGCCGATTCGCCCGCGCCGTAGTGCGTCGCCCCGGACACGGCGACGGCCATCACCCGGTAGCGGGTCAGGCTGGAGGGAAGGGTGAACGGCACCCGCGCCCGGCCGTCCGCGTCCGTGCGCACCACCGGCGCCCACAGCGCCAGCGCGGCGAAGTTCGACCGGACGGCGATCACGCCCCCCGCGTCCGCGCCGTCCGTGGCCGGCGCATACGCCATCTCGCCCGGTGCCGGCGGCGCGGAGGGAGGAGGCGGCGGCGGCGGCGCGCCCGAGGCCGACTGCCTGCGCGCGACACCCTGCGGGACGCCCGCCTCCACGCCCTGCGCCACGCCGCCCGCCCTGCCGTTCCCCACGAAGTCCTGCGCCGCCGCCTCGGTCGCGGTGATCTCGATCCGCAGCTCGGCCAGCGGCGTGTCGCCCACGTCCACGGCCACCTCGGCGCCCGCCCCGCGGCGGTCCACGCGCAGCGTCCGCCGGCCCCGCGGCACCCCCGCCAGCCGGAAGCGGCCGGAGGCGTCGGTCACCGTGCGCAGCGCGGTCCCCTCCACCGACACCAGCGCGCCGGCCACCGGCTGCCGCGTACGGGCATCCACCACCACGCCCCGCACGGCGCCGGGCCCGGTGGTGTCCGCCAGCAGCACCCACGGCCGCGTGTACTGGTCCATCACCCCCGGCCCCCAGCGCGGATAGAAGAGCTCGACGGGGTTCTGCAGGCGGTAGCCGGTCAGCGCCAGCACGGCCTCGTCCACCACCACCAGCGCCACCTCCGCGCCGGCCACGGGGCGGCCGGCGGCGTCGCGCACCTGCACGTCCACCGACGTCGCCGCGTCCGGCACCAGCACGCTGTCGGCCGGCGTGAGCGTCACCGCCAGCGTGCGCGGCCCCGGCGGCACGGCGAGCGCCACGATGCCCGTTGCGAAGTCCGTCCCCCGCGCCATGGGCTGCCGGCGCCCCGCCGCGTCGTGCGCGCCCACGGCATCCACCTGCACGTACAGGTTGGGGATGTCATCCTCCCCCACGGCGACGGGGACGGTGAACGTGGGCCCGTCCGACGCGACGGCAAGCGTGCGGACGATCCCCTCGCGGCGCACGGTCACGATGCCCCGCGCGGGCCAGAAGGGGAGCTGCACCAGCACCTGCGCCGTATCCCCCGGCGCGTACCTTTCACGATCGGGGACGAGGGTGATGCGGCGCTGCGCATTGTCCGTGTCCTCGCCGGGGCCGCGCAGCCAGGGCGCGCCGCCGTACACCCACACGTCCATCCACGTGCGCGACGGGCGTCCCTGCTCGTCGCGGGTCGTCGCGTCGATCCGCCAGCGCCCGCCCTGGTCGCCCGTGGCGAAGGTGCAGGTCGCCGGGTTCACCCCGCTGACGACGGCGCAGCGCGTGGAATCCGTCACCACCTCGCTCCATCCGCGCCCCGCGTCCTGCCGCCATTCCAGCCGCGTGGCGACGACGTCCACGGGCCGCTCCGCTACCGGCTTTCCGTCCAGGTCCACCGCGATCACGGAAACCTGGATGGGCTCGCCCGTGCGCAGCCAGCCGCGCTCCGTCCGCAGCCCCGCGTAGACGGTCGCGGGGTGAACGAGCAGGCGCTGCGTGGTGCTCCACGGCTGCCGGTTCACGTCCAGCACGGTGGCTTCCGCGACGACGGCGTGCGTCCGCGGGGGCTCCGCCCGGTCGAAGTGCACGCGGATCGCGTGGCTCCCCTGCGTGTCCGTGACGCCTTCGACGGTCTCGCGGAAACCCTCCATCCGCCCGCGCCCGCCGCGGTACCCCCACTCGTCCCCCATCCCGAAGCGCCACTCGCCCCAGCCGGGCGGGGTGTAGGAGGCCGCCTCGGAGCGCACGTTCCAGGTCACCGGCGCTCCGGGGAGCGCGCCGCCCGCGAAGTACGTGGCGCGCACGGACACCTGCGCGCTGCCGCCCACCACGTGCGGCCCCTCGTCCGCCTGGGCAGCAACCTCGTACTCCGGGCGGCGAAACTCGTCGATGCGAAAGCCCACGGAGCCCGCGTTGGACGATGTCACCTCGCCCGGCAGGAGCAGCGAGGCGGAGCCCGGCCCCAGGTTGGCGCCCGCGGGGACGGTGAAGCGCGCGTCGAAGCCGCCCAGCGCCGTCAGGGCGGCGCGGCCGGCGGCAATCTCCACGCCCTGCGCGTCGCGCGCGGCCCAGCGGACGGAATCCGCCGTCCGCCGCGGCAGCTCCAGCCCGCCGTCGGGGCTGCGCTCCAGGCGGCGCACCCATCCCTTGAAGGAAACCTCCTCGCCCGGGCGGTACAGGTTGCGGTCCGTGGCGGCGTACCACGCCAGCCGCGTCCCCGGGTCCGCCTGGCGCCAGGGGCCGGGCAGGAGCGCCGTGTCGTCCCCGCTGCGCGCCACCAGCCACGCCGATTCCGTCTGCGCGGCCAGGGGGAGGGTCGCGAGGCCGTCCGCATCCGTCGCCCCCGCCGCCGCGCTGCCGCCGGCCTCCATCCGCACGCCGGGGAGGGGCGCGCCGTCCACCAGCGACGTAGCCCACGCCGTCAGCCGGTCCGGCTCCACGAACGCGGCCAGGCCGATGCGGGTGGCCTGCACCCACGTGTACGTCCGCTGCTCCCGCCCTTCACCGTCCACCGCCTCCACGCCCACGATGAGCTGCCCCGGCCCCCCGCGCAGCACCTCGTCCAGGTCGATGGCGGTCTCCGCCGTCTCCCCCGTTCCCGCGCCGATGCGGACGATGCGGTTCACCACCTCCGTCCCCGGCAGCGCCCACAGGACCGTGTCCCTTTCGCGGCGCCCCCCGCTGCCGCGAAGGGCGGTGTAGCGCGGCCAGTCTTCCGGCGCCACGCGGTGGATGCGGATGCGGAGCCGCGCGTGGTCGTGGCTGAAGACGGACAGGCGGCGCGGGCCGGCGGGATCCAGCACGATCATCCAGTTCGCAAAATCCTCCAGCTGCGGGTACGGCGCGCCCACGTTGAAGGTGTGCCGCGACTCGGCCGGGAGCGTCTGCCCGAACGCGTCGCGCACCCGCGCGCTGACGGTGAGGGTGTAGCGCGTGTTGGGCTGCGTGTTGCCACCGATGATGAGCATCCGGTCGTACATCCCCACCGTCATCCCGGGGATGGCGGGCTCCACGCGCACCCACGACGGCGTGAACGCGGCCGTGTCCAGCGGATTGGTGAACTCCACGTTGAACGACATCCCCGGCCGGCACGGCTCGCCGCAGACGGCGTTCTCCACCCGCAGGGGCCCGTACGTGCGAAAGCTCCACGCCTGGTCGTCCGCCGTGGGGCGCGGCCCCTCGCCGGAGGGCGTGCCCGCGGGGATGACGACCCGCACGTCCGCGTCGTACGGCAGCGGCTGCGCGGGCTTCAGGGCGATCCACGTGTCCGGGGCGGCGCGCTGCGAGAGCGAGCGGGCGTCCGGGTCCGCCGCGATCTCCGCGGCTGTCGCCTGGCGGACGGCGATCGCCTGGCCGGCGCCGCGGACCCGGATGCGCTGCGCCACGGCCGCGCGGTCGATGCGCTGGTCGAACTGGACCAGGATGAGCGGATCGCGGCGGATCCCCGTGCCGTACGGCAGCCCGCCCGTGGCCACGAGCGGCGGCGTGGCGAAGGTCCACGACACGGCCTCGCCCAGCGTGCCGCCCGTCGCGGAGCGCGTCCCCGCGGGAACCGTGACGGTGTACTCCGTCGCCGCCGGCATCCGTCCTTCCGGCGTAAAGACGAGCGTGCGCACGTCCAGCCAGCGCCAGCGCCCCGCCGGCTGCGGCGCCATGCGCACGGGGACGGCCCGCGCCTCCACGGCGGACACGGACGACAGCGGCACCATGGCCTGCGAAAAGGTGACCGTCACCTCCGCGCCCACCGGGATCTCGCCCCGCGGCGCGCCGCGGACCACGGTGAGCGCCGCCGGCGTGCGGGGGGCGGAGGGGCGCGGCGGGGCCACGCTGTCCGCCGGGGGAAAGCCCGCGAGCACCACGCGCCCCGTGCGCGGCGGCGGCAGCGTGCGCGCGGGAAACGCGAACGAGTCCGCCGCCGTCGGCTCGGGCTGCAGGGCCGGGAGCCGCGCGAGGATGCGCGCCGCGTCGCCGGTGGAGAGGAGCACCGCGGGCGCCACGGCCGGCCGCGGTGCCGCGCGCGACGGCACCTGGCCCACGCGAAAGCGCAGGCCGATCGTATCGATGGTGACCGGCACCTCGGCGTCCATGGGCGGCGGCAGGTACAGCGGCGGGACCTCGCGCTGTGCCCGCGCCTGGGACGGGGACAGCAGCACCAGCGCGGCCGCGGACAGCAGCGGTACCAGCCTGGAAAACGCTCGCATGGGGCGCCTGTGGCGAAAGTCGGGATGTGGGACGGATGATGATTGCCGGAGCGGCTCGTTCTACCGCGCGAAGGGAACGCGGAGTTCCCGCGCCCTCTGACGGCCACGCGGCGCCAATACGGTAATACGGACGGAGAGGATGGGCCAGCGTGGCGGATGGGATGGGGTGATGCGGGTGGGATGGGAACCGTGGGATTGAGCGGAGATCGTGCGCACACCGGGGAGCCGGGCGAATGAATTCGCGGCGTAACTGCCCAGGTCTTCGCACGGATTCTGCATCAGAGGTAAACAAAGAGATCAACCTCGCCTCAAAGGAACCCAGCCGACGATGACACGCGAGGAGATCCTTGCAATCTACGAAGCAGGTCCC
>DASQZE010000208.1:0-3371 GCA_035638875.1 Longimicrobium sp. | reverse complement strand
ACTTTCGCACTTTCGCACTCACGCACTCACGCACTGTCTTTCAACCGCTCCCCCAGCCGGATCGCGTCGAACGGGGCGTGCACCTTGGCGTCGTTGTCGAAGTAGACGTACACGTCGCGGCCGGCGGCGCGGTCCTTTGCGGGGGGAAGAACGCACGTCGTGTCATCCGGCGCGCAGCCGCGGCGCCACGCGCGGATGCGCGACGCCCACCAGTCCAGCTGCGGGTCCGTGTATTCGCTGGCGTACAGCTGCTCGGCGCCGTGCAGGCGGATGTACACCCAGCTCGCCGTCAGGTCCTCGGCGTACGGCCAGCGACCCGCCGTGTCGGCGAACACCAGCGCCGCGTCGTGCGCCCGCAGCAGGTCCAGAAAGCCGGCCGTGAGAAAGCCGGGGTGGCGGATTTCGAACGCGTGGCGGATGGGCCCCTCGTGCTCCGCGTCCGTCCACGACCGCCCCAGCAGCCGGTCGTCATGGCCCAGCGCGACGGTGGCCGCCTCCGCATGCGTCCTGGGGAGGATGTCCAGGAAGTGCGCGAACCGCTCCTCGTTGAACTGCATGCGCTCGGGGAACTGCCACAGGATGGGCCCCAGCTTGTCCGCCAGCCGCAGCACGCCCGACGCGAAGAAGTTGGCGAGCGCCGTCTCCGCGTTCATGAGCTTGAGCATGTGGGTGATGAAGCGGCTCCCCTTGACCGCGAAGACGAAGTCGTCCGGCGTCTGCTCGTACCAGTTGCGATAGCTGGTGGGGCGCTGCAGCGAGTAGAAGGACCCGTTGATCTCCACGGAGTCCATCTTTTGCCCCGCGTACCCCAGTTCCCGTTTGCGCGCGAGCCCCTCGGGATAGAACACGCCGCGCCACCCCGCGTACGTCCATCCCGAGATCCCCACGTACGTGTGTCCCGTGCCGCGCTTGCGAGCCATACCGTCGAACAAGTGCGTTAGTGCGTTAGTGCGTTAGTGCGTTAGTGGCTCCATCCGCTGCTCATTCCGCATCGCAAAGACAAAACCGCGACGGATCACGATCATGCGATCCGCCA
Organism: Longimicrobium sp.; assembly: GCA_035638875.1. Taxonomy (GTDB): domain Bacteria; phylum Gemmatimonadota; class Gemmatimonadetes; order Longimicrobiales; family Longimicrobiaceae; genus Longimicrobium. The sequence goes on along the minus strand of DASQZE010000208.1, from coordinate 2,335 downwards.
CGGTCTGTTTTTGCCCGGCGCGCGAGCCGGGCCCCGTCGCAACTCTGGCCAACCCGCCGAACCCCGCCTGTGATCGGTGTCGGCGGAGGCCGACAGTGTGAAGTTGTAGCCGCGAATTCATTCGCTTTCGTCCCGCATCATCCGCATCATCCGCATCACCCGCATCAGTCCAACCATCCAGTTCACCCCCCGAACGCGGCGACAAGGTCGGCGGCGGGGACGCGGTAGTCGGAGAGGCGAACGCCGCGCAGGGGCTCCGGCACCCGCGGCCGGTCGAGCGCACGTAGTCGAACTCCGCCGCCCCGTCTTGGGGTCCGCCGGGTCACCGCCAAGTCAGGGGATTACGATTTCTCCTTTACGCAGCCACTGGGCTGCGGTGTAGGTATGCACAATCATGACGCGATGTTGCGCCGCATGGTAGATGGCGATCCGATTCTCTTCGCGGACGTCCTTCCGATAATCGAGGAAATCCTTGAAGTTGCTGGTAACGAGCAGATCCGCCCTGCCGGCGACAGCGACGTCGAGCACGTGCGCGTCTTCCGAGTCCCGTAATGGGATGAGCCCTGTCCCTCCGAGCATCAGATGAGGTGGCTCCGCATCTGGCCCGAGCGCCGCATAGCCTGCAATGGCGGCGAGCAATGGATCAGCGTCGGCGCGCGGAATCCCCCAATCGGCCTCCCAGACTTTCCGCAGCCGGTTCAGCATCCCCCACGAGATCACCAGTTGGACCGGGCCGAGCGCGGAGTCACCGCGCCGGACGGCAGCCACTAGGGCCTGGGCCGCGGTGTCCGTGTGCCCCATCTGGAGCCCGCGTAGGTAGGCGCAGTACACGTTGAGGTCCAGGCACACACGAAGGACCCTGCCCCGTGGAACTGCGAGAGAATCCAGCGGATCGGCGGATTGGCTCAGGGCGTCCTCCAGCGCCGCGGTTCAGACGGTTGCTGACTCTCACTCCGGCGGGCACGGTCGTGGGACGTGAGCGCGTTGGCCTCCGCGATGATGTCGTCCTCCGACTGCAGCGTATCCGCAGGCGGCATGGAGGCGACCACGCGCCGTTCAGCAATCTCAAACTGCGCGTCCAGCAGCAGGCGCCCCATCTTCCGGCTCACGCGGGCCAGGTCTTCGTCAGTCCCGAGCGCCTGGAGGTGCCGGAGTGCGGCGTGTGCCTCCGGAGGCAGCTGCAGGTACAGGTTCAGCGCGGCGGACGCGATCTGTGATGGACTGCGGTCTTCGACCCGGGACACGTGCTCCATTCGGCGTGCGGTGTCTTCGCTCGCGTGCATTGAAATCGTCTTGCCTGCCATGTATCCTCCAGGGTTCGTGCATCTATAGATTCTATAGACACCCCGCCTCGTTGTCCATGCCCCAAATAAGTGTCAGCCCCGCCCCGGCAGCGTGCCGGAACGGGGCCGATCGTCGATGGCGCGCAGTTCGTCTGCCCGGGCTAGCGGACGCCGGCGAGCTCGTCGCGCTCCTTCTTTGCCGCCTCCACCACGCGCGGCACCTCGTTCGCGGGCACCTCCTCGTACGCGTGAAAGGTGCGCGTGTGCGAGGCGCGTCCCTGGCTCAGCGAGCGGAGCGCCGTGCTGTACTTGTACAGCTCCGCCTGCGGCACCAGCGCGCGCACCCGCTGCGTTCGCCCCGCCGGCTCGATGCCCAAAATCTGCCCGCGGCGCTGGTTCAGGTCGCCGATCACGTCGCCCAGGAAGTCGTCCGGCGTGAACACGTCCACCTGCATCACGGGCTCCAGGATCACCGGCTGCGCCTTTTCCGCCGCCTGGTGAAAGGCGATCGACCCGGCCATCTTGAACGCCTGCTCGCTGCTGTCCACCGTGTGGTAGCTGCCGAAGTACACCTCCGCCTCGAAGTCCACCACCGGGTAGCCGGCCAGGATTCCCCGCGCGGCCGCCTCCTGCACGCCCTTGTCCACCGCGGGGATGAACTTGCCCGGGATCACGCCGCCCACCACCGCGTCCGTGAACCGGTAGCCGGAGCCGCGCGCCAGCGGCTTGATGCGCACGTGCGCGTCGCCGAACTGGCCGCGCCCGCCCGTCTGCTTCTTGTGGCGGCCCTGCGCCTCGGCCACGGCGCGGAAGGTCTCGCGGTAGGGAATGCGCGGCGCCTTGACCACCACCTCCACGCCGTTCTTGCGCTTGAGCCGCTCCAGCTGCACCTCCAGGTGCAGCTCGCCCAGGCCGCGCGCGATGGTCTGCCCCAGCTCCGGCAGGTACTCGGCGCTGAAGCAGGGATCTTCCTCGTGCAGCTTGTGCAGGCCGATCGCTAGCTTGTCCTCTTCCCCGCGCGTGGCGGGCTCCACGGCCACGGCGATGTCCGG
>DASQZE010000207.1:0-4062 GCA_035638875.1 Longimicrobium sp. | reverse complement strand
CGGCGCTGGATCTCAGGTGAAATCAGGAGCGGGCTTCGCCCAGATGAACTGTGCGCGGATGCGATGCTCCATCGACCGGCGGGGGTGAAGTCGATGGCCGCCCCCCAGCTCACGCGGACGGCGCGGCACGCCGCGCCCCGGCACCAGCCGTACGCTCCTCGTCGCCCTACCACACAGAAGTCATCGAACGAGCGTTCCAGCTAGTCTCTGCTGCCAGCGCGTCACCTCTCGCCAAGAGCTGCCGCGATCTCCTCCCGCACCCACGCATCCTCCTCCCCCGCCACCCTCCCCCGCAGCGCCTGCCGCGCCGCCTCCGTGCCGATGCGCCCCAGCGCCCACGCCGCATGCCCGCGCACCAGCGGCTCCGCGTCGTTCAGCGCCACCGCGAGCGCGGGGACGGCCTCGGGCGAGCCCCAGTTGCCCAGCGCGACGGCGACGTTGCGCAGCAGGCCGCGGCGCTTGGCGCGCTTGATGGGCGAGCCCTTGAAGCGCGCGCTGAACTGCTCCTGCGTCATCGTCATCCACTCGATGAGCGATGGCCCGTCCAGCCCCTCGCGCGCCAGGAACGCCTCTTCGGACGAGGGCGAGGCGAAGCGGTTCCAGGGGCAGACCTCCTGGCAGATGTCGCAGCCGTAGACGCGGTTGCCGATGCGGGGGCGCAGGTCGCGGGGGATGGGGCCGCGCAGCTCGATGGTGAGATAGCTGATGCACCGCCGCGCATCCATCCGCGGCGCGCCCGTCTCGTCGCGGCCCAGGAGCGCGCCCGTGGGACAGGCCTGGACGCACGCGGAGCAGGTGCCGCAGTGGTCCCTGTGGAAGGGCGCGTCGTACGCCAGCTCTACGTCCAGGAGGATGACGCCCAGGAACCAGTACGAGCCCCGGCGCGGCTGGATGAGCATGGTGTTGCGTCCGTACCACCCCAGCCCCGCGCGCTGGGCCAGCTCGCGCTCCAGCACGGCGCCCGTGTCCACGTAGGCGCGGCCGTGGACGGGGAGGAGATCGGCGTTGATCCACTCCTGGAGCGCGATCAGGCGCGCCTTCATGAGCTCGTGGTAGTCGTCGTTGCGCGCGTAGCGGGCGACGATGCCGCGCGACGGATCGCCGGCAGCGTCGGGGTGCGCGTCGGCGTTGAAGTATTCCAGCGCCACGACGACGGCGGAGCGCGCGCCGGGAACGAGCACGGCGGGGTCGCGGCGCTTGGCGACGGCGTCTTCGCGGGCCAGGTAGGCCATCTCGCCGTGCATCCCCTGGCCGATCCAGTGCGCGTATGCGTCGCCGTAGTCGCTGGGCCGCACGGGTGCCACGCCCACCGCGCCGAAGCCCATTTCCCGGGCCCGGCTGCGGATGCGCTCCGTGATTTCGGCCGGGGAAAGCACCTGCGTGTTCATCCGCCCCGGTACACCCGCGCCGAACTCCCGTGCCGCACTTTCTCACGAAGGAAACAGAGTGTACTATTGACATCCGAACGTGATTCCTCACGCCGGGCTCGCCCTATGCCGGACATCAACGAGATTACGGGCCAGGTGGTGTCTACCGCTTATTGAATCCACACGCAACTCGGGCCGGGGCTCCTCGAGGGAGTGTACGGTGCGATCCTGGCGCGTGCGCTTGAGGAGAAGGGCTTCCGAGTGGAACGAGAAAGGGGAATTTCGTTCGAGTTCGATGGAATGCGCTTCGTCGATGCGTGTCGCGTGGACCTGCTGAACGAGGGCTGCGTGGTGGTGGAATTGAAATCGGTCGAGAGATTGGCCCCGGTCCACGCAAAGCAGGTCCTGACCTATCTTCGGCTGCTCGATCTTCCCATCGGGCTCCTGGTAAACTTTGGCGCAGCACGTCTGAAGGACGGGCTCCAGCGAATCGTGAACGACCGTTCGCCGCTGGCGGAGGCTGCCATCGTAGCCACACGCCAGCTATGACAACTGCTTTCTCACACAGAGGAACAGGGGAACAGAGAAAAGCAACGGCCGTTTTTTCCCCTGTTCCCCTGTTCCTCTGTGTGATACGAAGTTCTTTTGTTCTTTTTTCCTCTGTGTGATACGAAATTCTTTGTCGTCTTGACGGTGGCAGGCAGCCGGGACAAGTTGCGGCTCCTTTCACTTGGAGCGATGGATGGCAGACCGCCTGGCAGAATTCCGCGCCTTTCGCGAGCGCATGAACACGCGCATCCTCGAGGCCGGCAACCTGGAGATCAAGCGCTTTTTCGCGCTCGACACGCGCTGCTACGAAGCAGGCGCCCTGGATGTCAAGACCAAGGAGCTGCTGGGCCTCGTGGCCTCCCTGGTGCTGCGGTGCGACGACTGCGTCACCTATCACATCATCCGCTGCAAGGAAGAAGGCGTCACCGACGCCGAGTTCCTGGAGACCTTCAACGTGGGCCTCATCGTCGGCGGATCCATCGTCATCCCGCACCTGCGCCGCGCGGTCGACATGCTGGACCGCCTGAACGCCGGCGAATCCCCGGAACACCCTGGCCACGCGGAGCACGACGCATGAGCACCATCCCGCACGCGGAACTGGAGCGCTTCCGCACCGAGTTCCCCATCCTGCAGACGCGCACCTACCTCAACTCCTGCTCGCTGGGCGCGCTCTCCCGCCGCTCCATGGGCTACCTGGGCGAGTACCAGGCCCTGTGGAACACCATGGGCGCCAGCGCCTGGTACGAGCTGTGGGTGGGCCGCGTCGGCCAGCTGCGCGGGGAAGTCGCGAAGATGTGGAACGCCAAGGAGAACGAGGTCGCCCTCTCCCCCAGCGTCTCCGGCGCCCTGTCCTCCATCGCGTCGTCGGTAGATTACGGCAAGCGCAACAAGGTCGTCGTCGCGGACCTGGACTTCCCCACCCTGGTCTACCAGTGGCTCGCGAGGCCGGACGTGGAGGTGGTGCGCGTGCCCTCGGAGGACGGGATCGGCGTTCCGCCGGAACGCTGGGCGGAGTACGTGGACGAACGCACGGCCATCGTGGCCACCAGCCACGTCTTCTACGGCACGGGGTACATCCAGGACCTGTCCGGCGCGGCCAGGGCGGCGCGCGACAACGGGGCGCTCTTCATCGTGGACGGCTACCAGTCCGCGGGGCAGATCCGCGTGGACCCCCGCGCGGTGGATGCGGACGTATACGTGGCCGGCCCCCTCAAGTGGCTTCTGGGCGGCCCCGGCCTGGCGTTCCTGTGGGTGCGCGAGGAGATCATCGCCGACCTGAAACCCACCATCGCCTCGTGGTTCGGCGCGCGCGACCAGTTCGACTTCCGGGTGGATGGACTGGACTTCCGCGAGGACGCCGGCCGCTTCTCCATGGGCACCCCCGCCGTCCCCACCATCTACACGGCCCTGGGCGGGCTGGAGATCTTTGCCGAGGCGGGGCAGGACAGGGTGTACGAGCGCATCGCCGCGCTCACGGCGGAGCTGGTGGGAATGGCGGACGAGGCGGGATTCGAGATGAAGATCGCGCGCGACCCCAGGCATCGCAGCGGCATCATCCTCATCCGCCACGACGATGCGCCCGGCGCCGTGCACGCCCTGGCCCAGCAGAACATCATCGTGGACCACCGCGCCGGCTACGTGCGCGTGTCGCCCCACTTCTACAACACCCCCGACGAGAACCGCCTGTTCATCGAGGCCCTGCGCAGCGTCTGAACAGCAACGGCAGGTCTCACGCGGAGACGCGGAGCACGCGGAGAGAACAGCGGAGAAAAAAGGAGGGAGGAGAGGGAAGCACGGAGCCGATGAAGATCGGTCTCCGTCCATCCTTCCCCTCCCCTTCTCTTTCGGCATTCGTGCTCCTGCCCTCCACGTCTCATACCCTATTCCATGATTGATTGTGCATTCATGCTTCAAAGAAGCTCTCACACAGGGGAACAGGGGTCACGGGGAGCAGTTCCAGTCTCCTCTTTCCTTCGTGATCTCCGTCTCCCCCGTCTGAGGCAGAGGTAACCCCCTCGTATGCACAACCATCGTGCGATCCGGTAGGGTACCCGGATCCCCGATGGGTCGTGCACGTTTGCCTCGACGAGGGCCTCACACGGAGGAAGCGAACCGTTTGTTCCCCGTGCCCCCTGTGGCCTCCGTG
>DASQZE010000206.1:0-14576 GCA_035638875.1 Longimicrobium sp. | reverse complement strand
TCCCCCACCCCCCGGCCCCCTCTCCCCGCGCCAGTTTTGCGGGGGGAGGGGCCGGGGGGTGGGGGACGCCGTAACGTCATCCTCATCCCCCCGTCCTTGTCCCCACCCCTCGCTGCGCCGCAACCTTCCGCCTGGTCGGACGGATCCCATCCACCCCCTTCCAACCTTTCCCCGCCGCGCGGCCACCCATCTCCCGAAACGCACGCACGCGCCCCCTCTGCCGCCCGTGACCCTGACCGCACCGCCGGAGCCCGCCCCGCCGGAAGCCGCCGCCGCGCCGCGCGATCCCTGCGCATTCGAGGCGCTGTACCGCGCGCACTACCGGCACGTCTACGCCATCACGCTGCGGATGACGTGCGACCCGTCGCGGGCAGAGGACGTGGCGCAGGAGGTGTTCGTGCGGGTGTGGCAAAAGCTGCCGGGATTTCGCGGCGAGAGCGCGCTGAGCACGTGGATCCACACGGTGGCCGTGCGCACCACGCTGGAGCACCTGCGCAGCGAATCCCGCCGGGAAGCGCGGGTCATGACCACGGACGAGCCCGACCGCTACGCCGCGGAGGCGCGCCGCGCCATGCCCGAGACGGCGGTGGATCTGGAGCGCGCCATCGCGGCGCTGCCCCCCGGCGCCCGCAACGTGCTGCTGATGCACGACGTGAACGGCTACCGCTACCACGAGATCGCCGACATGCTGGGCGTGAGCCTGGGCACGGTGAAGAGCCAGCTGAACCGCGCGCGGCGCTTGATGATGGAGGCCCTGGAACGATGACCATGCACATTTCCGACGACGACCTGCACGACTACGCCGGCGGCGAGCTGCCGCCCCAGGCGATGGAGGCGGCCGCGCTGCACCTGGATGGATGCGCGGAGTGCCGCGCCCGCGCGGAGCCGCTGCTGGCGCTGACGGCCCGGCTCGCCGCCCTGCCGCGCGAAGCGGCGCCCGTGGCGGACGGCTGGTGCGCCCTGCATGCGCGCCTGGTGCTGGAAGAGGCGGGGGCGTCCGCGCCAATCCCCGTGGGAAAGGTCGTGTCGCTGGATTCGCACCGCGCCCGGCGCGCCGCGTTCTCCGGGTGGGTGCCGCAGGCCGCGGCGGCCGCGCTGCTGCTGGGGATCGGCTTTGGCGGGGGGCGGCTTTCCGGCGCGCCGCACAGCCGCGAGGCCATGCTCATGGCGGCCGACACGGTGGCGACGGCCATGTCGGCCGCCATCCGCGTGCAGGCGGCGGGGTCGGAGTACGTGGCCGCCGTGGCGCACTTCGTGGCGGCCAGCCGCGGCGGCGACAGCCTGGTCGCGGCGCAGGGACGCGAGGCGACCATCGCCGCGTGCTATGGGGCCACGCGCGAGCTCACCCGCATGCCCGGCGACGACAGCTCGGCCGTGCGGCTGTTCCGCACGGCCTCCATCACCCGCAACGGCCCCGCGCCCGCGCCGGACACGGCGGCCCGCGCGGGCGTGATGTTCTGATGCGGATCGGGAGGATCGTCTTGCGGAAGATCGGCATCCGCCGGCTCCGCTCCGCCGTCGCCGCGGTGCTGACGGCCGTGATGTGCGCCGGCGCGGCGGAGGCGCAGCAGTGCAGGGACGGGATGCCGCGCACGGCCACGCTGGGCATCGGCCTGCTGCACTGCGTGGGCGGCACCTGCATGGTGCACGCGCGCGAAGGCACCGGCACCCGGCACGACTTTGCCACGGAGCCGCGCGTGTGGCAGCTGGATCCCGGCGGTCCCGCCGCCCGTGCGCTGCGGGAGGGGGACCAGGTCACGTCCATCGACGGTGTGCTGATCACCACGCGCGACGGGGGGCGGCGGCTGGCCAACCTGCGGCCGGGCGTGCCCGTGCGCCTGGGCATCCGCCGGGGCGGCGCGGAGACCGTCGTCCGCGTGGTGCCCGCGGCGGGGTGCAACCAGCCCGCGCTGGCCGTCACCGCCTCGGCGGAAAAGCCGGACTGGCGCCCGCCCCCGGGCACGCGCGCCGGCGAGCACCGGCGCAGGCCCGCGGGGCCCGGCGTGTACTTCGGGATGGAGCTGGACTGCGGCGACTGCGGCTGGCGGCAGGAGAACGGCGCATGGCGGTGGCATGCCAGCGAGCCCCTCCGCGTGAAGGCCGTGGTGCCCGGCGCACCGGCGGAGCGCGCCGGCATCCGCCCCGGCGACGTGCTGCTGAGCATTGGCGGCAAGCCGTTCACCCCGTCGGGCGAGGGGCACCTGGCGGCGGGGCTGCACCCGGGCGAGCCCGTGTCGTTCCGGCTGCGGCGCGGGGAGCGCACGCTCGTCCGGCTCGTGGTCCCGGAGATCCGCAGGCAGTAGAGGAAAGGCGGGTGGGCAATGGCCCGACGATCCAGGATCTCATACCGAAGCTCGCAGTTGATTGTGCACCTGGATCTCAACTGCTGTCTCACACGGAGGCCACAGGGGGCACGGGGAACAAACGGTTCGCTTCCTCCGGGTGAGGCCGTCGTCGAGGCAAACGTGCACGACCCATCGGGGAACCGGGTACCCTACCGGATCGCACGATGGTGTGCATACGAGGGTTTACCGCTGCCGCACACGGGGGAGGCGGAGACCACGAAGGAAATGAGGAGACTGGAACTGCTCCCCGTGACCCCTTTCCCCCTGTGTGAGAGCTTCTTTAAAGCATGAATGCACAATCAATCATGGAATAGGGTATCAGGCTTCTGCGTACATTCCGATCAGGCAGAATCACGCGGAGGACGCGGAGGACGCGGAGAACAGAAAGTCCTTCTCCGCGTCCTCTCTTTGTTCCTCCGCGTTGTCCGCGTGATCCTTCTTTCGACACTGTGCTAAGGAAATCCCCAAACGTGGTTTGATGCGAGCCGGGAGCGTTCTCACGACCGTTCTCACTCGATGGATCCGCGCGCGACGGATGCGCGGACGGTCACGCGGCGGCGGAGATGGCGGCCGGCGGCGGCTCCGGCACCTCCTCGCAGGCGTAGCACTGGTCGATGTACTCGTCGATGGCGTCGCGGAACGCCGTTTCCAGCAGCGCCTCGGTCATGGCCTCGTAAGTGATGTCGTCCCCCAGGTCCATCACGTACCCGTAGAAGATCCGCTCCACGGCATCGTACTCCACCGTGCCCGTGTATCCCCGGTGATCCATGCGCTGAGCCCCTTCTGACGGTGGAGGTGGACGGCGGCCGCATGCAACGATCATCGTCCACTTCTGCCGCGTCAACCAGGCGCCAGAACACGGTCACCTGCCGAACACACGTGTCCGGAAGCAGACCCCAAAAGAACGCGCCCGACACACCACGTTCGGCATGCGGGCGCATCAATCGAAGAAGCCAGCGGGCTATCCCCCGGCCGCTTCGGACAGACCCTCTTCCATCCGCGTTTTGCGGCGCGCGTTCTCCGCGTCCAGTCGCATCTGGATGGCCTCCACGATCCAGCTGTTCATGCTCGTCCGGGCGAGCCGGGCGGCGATGGATGCGTCCCGGTGAACTTCGGGCGACAGGCGGATCACGAACCGGCCTGAGTATGGACGCTGCGCCTCGACGCCACGTTCGGCGCATCCCTGCAGGTAGCTGTCGATCCCGGCACGGAAATCCGCCTCCAGCTCTTCCACCGTCGTGCCTTCGAACGAGACGATGTCGGTGATGCCAATCACCCGTCCATGTAAGATGCGGTCGCCCGCATCGTATTCCACGGATCCGGTGTAGCCTCTGTACGTCATGCTCATGGTTCGATGCCCGCCTGGGTGAGTAGTGCCCGCACGGCTCGGATCTGGTACTGCTTGGCTTCTTTCTGCGGGTGCGGCCGGTGCAGGTCCGCTCCGATGCCGTTCAACTCCATGGAGATGCGGGAGCCGCGGCCCTCCAGGATGTCTGCTCCGTAGTGCACCAGCATCCGCTCCACGTCGTCCCAGACGATGGGGGCGCACACGGGATCGCGGAACACGGCTTCCAGCGTGCGGCGGTGACGCGTGCTCATGGATAGTACTATCCTGTAGTATCATCAGCAAGGAATCCGGCAGGCGCCGCCGGATGGGATGCGGGTGAATACGGCGTCTACTTTTGCGGAACAAGGCACCGCCACAACACGGTCTGCTCCCGAACAGCGTGTCCGGGAGCAGACGCGAAATGAACGCGCGTAACAATCCCCCTCCGTTCATCGACTCCGACGAACGAGTACATCGAAGGGCGACTGTCGTGGCCGTCTGCAGCTCTGGAAGGCGGTGCGGAAGCAGGCACATCGTCCACGTTGCGCACACGGTGTCCGATCCGTATCGAAAGCGGGCGTATTGCCAGGAGCGGCCGTTGCAGGGCGTGAACGCCACACCTATTGTTCCGTCGTTCGTACGCACGTTCGGTCATCCTCGATCACGACTCTGCACATGCGTTTTGCCCCGCGTTTCGCGGCACTGGCCCTCGTGTGCGCCGCGATGGCCGCCGCGCCGGCGCTCCGCGCGCAAGCACCGATTCCCTCCATCACCGAAAAGACGCGCGGCATGGAGCGGCGCGACGGCTTTCTCCCCGTCTACTGGGAGGCCGCTACCGGCAAGCTGTGGATGGAGATTCCCCGCGCGGGACAGGAGCTCATCTACGTCGTGTCCCTGCCCGCGGGCATCGGGTCCAACGACATCGGGCTGGACCGCGGACAGCTGAGCGGCGGGCGCATCGTCCGCTTTGACCGCGTGGGCCCGCGGGTGCTGATGGTGCAGCCCAACCAGGGCTTTCGCGCCACGACGGAGAACCCGGCGGAGCGGCGCGCCGTGGAGCAGTCGTTCGCGCAGTCCGTGCTCTGGGGATTCACGGTGGGGGCGGAGGAGGGCGGACGCGTGCTGGTGGACGCCACGGACTTCGCGCTGCGCGACGCGCACGGCGTGATCCCGGCCCTGCGCCGCGCCCGGCAGGGCGAATACAAGCTGGATGCGACGCGCAGCGCCCTGTATCTGCAGAACACCAGGGCGTTTCCGCGCAACACGGAGATCGAGGCGACGCTCACCTTTGCGGGCGACAACCCGGGCGCCTGGGTGCGCGACGTGACGCCCACGCCCGAGGCCATTACCGTGCGGCAGCGGCACTCGTTCGTGGCGCTGCCGCCGCCGGGGTACGAGCCGCGCCGCAGCGACCCGCGCGCGGGGTTCTTCGGCATCGACTACTACGACCTAGCCACGCCGGTGGGCGAGGAGGTGGTGCAGCGCTTCATCGCACGGCACCGGCTGGAGAAGCGCGACCCGTCGGCGGCGGTGAGCGAGGCGGTGGAGCCCATCGTCTACTACCTGGACGCGGGGGTGCCGGAGCCCGTCCGCGGTGCCCTGCTGGACGGCGCGCGGTGGTGGAACCAGGCTTTCGAGGCGGCCGGCTACCGCGACGCGTACCGGGTGGAGATCATGCCCGACAGCGTGGACCCCATGGACGCGCGCTTCAACGTGATCCAGTGGATCCACCGCTCCACGCGCGGGTGGAGCTACGGCGCCACGGTCACGGACCCGCGCACGGGCGAGATCATCAAGGGCCACGTCTCGCTGGGCAGCCTGCGCGTGCGGCAGGACTACCTGCTGGCGGAGGGACTGCTGTCGCCGTACACGGACGGGACCACGGTGCCGCCGGAGATGGAGCGGATGGCCCTGGCCCGCATCCGCCAGCTGAGCGCGCACGAGGTGGGGCACACGCTGGGGATCGCGCACAACTACGTCAGCAGCACGGAGAACCGCGCGTCGGTGATGGACTACCCGCATCCGCTGGTGCGCCTGCGCCCGGACGGCTCCATCGACCTGGGCGAGGCGTATACGACGGAGATCGGCGACTGGGACAAGCTCGCGGTCACCTGGGGATACTCCGACTTTCCGGCGGGGACGGACGAGCGGGCGGCGCTGGACGACCTCCTGACGCGGGGCCGGGCGCGCGGGATCACCTTTCTGACGGACCAGGATGCGCGGTCGCCGGGGAGCGTGCATCCGAACGCGCACCTGTGGGACAACGGCACGGACGCGGCGGCGGAGCTGCGGCGGGTGCTGGCCGTGCGGCGCGTGGCGCTGGACCGGTTCGGGCTGGCGGCCATCCGCAACGGGCGGCCGGTGGCCACGCTGGAGGAGGTGCTGGTGCCGCTGTACCTGCACCACCGCTACCAGGCGGAGGCGGTGGCCAAGGTCGTCGGCGGGCAGTCGTACACGTTCGCCCTGCGCGGCGACGAGCAGGCACCGCCCCGTCCCGTATCCGGCGAGATGCAGCGGGAGGCGCTGGATGCGCTGCTGACGACGCTGGACCCCGTGCAGCTGGCCATGCCGCGCACGGTGCTGGGGCTCATCCCCCCGCGCCCGTTCACCTACGAGGCGCACCGTGAGCTCTTTGACCGCTACACGGGGATGACGTTCGACGCGGTGTCGCCGGCGGTGACGGCGGCGGACATGACGGTGTCCCTGCTGCTGCACCCGGAGCGCGCGGCGCGGCTGGTGGAGCAGAGTGCGCTGGACCGCTCGCTGCCGGGGCTGGAGTGGACGCTGGAGCGGCTGGTGGAGCGCACCTTTGCCGCGCGGCAGGCGGACCCGTACCTGGCGGAGATCGACCGCGGGGTGGAGTACGTGGTCATGCGGCGGCTGATGGGGCTCGCGGCGGACGCGGAGATGCCGCAGGTGCGCGCGGCGGCGCTGCAGCAGCTGATGCAGATCCGCGCGCGCTTCGGCTACGACGGCGTGCCGGCGGATCCGCAGGCGGCGCACCGGGCGCTGATGGCGGCGGACATCACGCGCTTCCTGGAGCGCCCGTTCGTCCCCGACCAGCGCGTGCCCGAGCTGGTAGTCCCGCCGGGCCAGCCCATCGGCGACATGGACTGGGAGTGGTGATGCACGGCGGCCCCGCGGACACGATCCGCGGGGCCGCTCTTCTTTCTGCCGGCTCCCCGACTCTGCTTCCCTGACGGTCTTTTTCCCCGATTGCCGACTTTGCTTTTCTGAGGGTCTTTTTCCCGACTCGCGACTTTGCTTTCCTTCCGGTCCTTTTCCCGGACTCCCGGCTTTGTTTCCTGAGGGAGCGCCCGCCGCACCCTGAACGTGCACGGGCCCATGGGCGCGACCGAAGGATCTCCTCCGCCTGCCATGACGCCCGATCCGCTGTACGTAAGCCCGTCAGCCCGTCTCCGGCATCCCTTTCTGGCCCGCGTCTCATATCACAGGTTCACGCTGGCCATCCGGGTTCCGGCAAGGCACAGTCTTAACTGATCGCGATCAGGTGGATATGTGCCAATCCGGACATCCGCCTCCGTAGCCGCGATGCTGCGATACTGCCTCTCCCAAAAAACGCGGATTCCGTCCCCTCGCCGGCAGCAACTGATCTACCAAGGGCCTGATGGAAGTGCCGAGCGCCTCCGGTCCGCGATCGGCCATCGCGATGGCAACCATCCCGTACGGCGGCGTATCCGAAGCTCGTCCGTGCCGGGGTGATGCGCCGCGACGGCCGGATGCGAATCCGGCGGGTCGTGCAGGAGGCTGGAGATCCTTGGCAGAGCGGCTGCTTCCGGCGAGGGGACGGCCATCCGCATTTTTGCAAAGGAGGATACTGGCCGCACGGCACCGAAATCCGCCCTTGTACAGATCCACCTGATCGCGATCAGTAAAAGCCGGCCCTGGGTCGTGCATTGGATACTTGGATGAAACACCCTTCGGTGCGTCGGGGAATGGCTCGATCAGGAATGGCGAATCCGAGCCCGGACATCAAAATCAATCGTTGACGGGCCTTCGAGGTTCATCGGGAACACTGTCCGTCCGGACGTGTTGCAATCCCGCCGCCTTCGCGCGTTATTTGGATGCGGCGCACCCTTCCCCATCCGCCCCACCCAACCAACCCCTGTCCCGGAGCCATCCCATGAGGCTCGCCATCACGCTGCTCCTGCTGCTGGGGCTTCCCGCATCCATCCACGCGCAGACGGTGCGCGGACACCTGCTTTCGCGCGACGCGAACGCCGGGGTGCCGGGCGGAACCGTGCACCTGGTGGGCGCCGACTCGCAGGTGGTCGCGCATTCGCGGACGGACGCGACGGGCGCGTTCGCCCTGCAGGCGCCCCGTCCCGGGCGCTACTTCCTGCTGGCCGAGGCGGCGGGATACGAGGCGTCGGAGACGGACTACATCGCGGTGGGCGCGGAGGGGAAGAGCGTGTCGTTCGTAATCGGCAAAGCGCCCGTGCGGCTGGCATCGCTGCAGGTGGATGCCCGGGCCAACTCGCGCGAGGACCGGCTGTGGTACGGCGGCTTCTACCAGCGGATGAACGCGCGCGGCACCAGCGGCCGCTTCTTTGCCCGCGAGCAGATCGACCGGGAGATGCCGCAGAGCATCGCGGACATCCTGCGCCGCGTGCCCTCCCTGGACGTGCGCACCGGCGGCCAGGGCGAGTTCGCCGGCCGGCGGCTGCTGGTGCGCCCGCGCGCCCAGCTTTCGATCCGCACGGCGTGCTGGAGCACCTTCTACCTGAACGGGATGCGCGTCGAGCCGGAGGCCGTGGAAGCGCTGGACACCTCCGAGATCGAGGGCGTGGAGGTCTATGCCAACGGCGGCGTTCCGGCCCAGTTCAACGTCGTGGGCTCCGCGTGCGGCGTGATCGTCGTCTGGCTGCGCGCACGGTAGCGGGGCACGGCATCATCGATCCGGCGGGTCGGGAAGGCATCGCGTCCATCCACCGGGCTGGGAACGCATCCCCTCATCCCGGCCCGCCCGGAAGGCAGGATGCCCATCCAGCACCGTCTCGCGCGCAGGAGGCGTCACGAGCGCAGGGACGGGAGCGAATGAATTCGCGGCTCCACGGCTACCACTGCACGCTGTCCGCCTCCGCGGACACCACGGCGTCCCGTCCCGGAGCCGGACTACCGGGATGGGTGATGGTTTTGTAGTTTCGCAGGCCTCTCCATTCAATCAAACTCCACTCCCGCACACGCCCGTGGTTCTCGATCCCGGCACCCGCCTGCTGAACCTGCTGTACCAGCACGACTACCGGTCCGCCGAGCGGCTGCTGGCGCAGATGCTGGAGCACGAGCCCGCCGACGGCCCCACGCGAGCCATGCGCGCCCTGTGCCTGGCGGAGCTGGAGCGCTGGGACGAGGCCACGGCCGAGGCACGGCGCGCGGTGGATACGGAGCCGTACCTGGCGTTCTGCCACTGGGCGCTGGGGATGGTGCTGGCCGGCCGCCGCCGCTGGGCCGAGGCGGCCGACGCGGCGCGCGAGGCGATGGAGCTGGAGCCGGAGAACGGCGACCACTACGCGCTGCTGGCCCGCTCCTTCGTGGGGATGCGCCGGTGGGACGACGCGCTGGCCGCCGCCGGCCAGGGGCTGGAGGAGGAGCCGGACCACCCGGGGTGCGCCAACCTGCGCGCGCTCGTGCTGCAGCAGCGCGGCCGCGTGGACGAGGCGGAGCAGGCGTTCGTGGACGCGGCCGCCACGGACCCGGAGAACGCCTTTGCGCGGGCGGGGCGCGGGTGGACGGCGCTGCGGCGCGGGGACGCGCTGGAGCCGGCGCGCGCGCACTTCGAGCATGCGCTGCGCATCGACCCGCGCAACGAGTGGGCGCGCGAGGGGCTGATGACCTCCATCAAGGCCCGCAACCCCGTGTACCGCCTGATGCTGCGGTACTTTCTGTGGATGGACGGAATGAGCCGCGGCGCCCGCTTCGGCATCGTGTTCGCGGGGCTGATCGGCTACAACTGGGCGCGGCGGATCACGGACGTGCGGCCGGAAACGGCGCCGTACCTGTATCCACTGATGGGTCTGTACCTGCTGTTCGTCCTGCTGACGTGGGTGGCGGATCCCGTGTTCGACTTCCTGCTGCGCTTCGACCCGCAGGGGCGGCGGATGGTGTCGCGCGAGCGGGAGGTCGCGGGGG
This sequence comes from Longimicrobium sp., assembly GCA_035638875.1. Lineage (GTDB taxonomy): Bacteria > Gemmatimonadota > Gemmatimonadetes > Longimicrobiales > Longimicrobiaceae > Longimicrobium. The sequence continues at coordinate 4,754 of DASQZE010000206.1, read as the reverse complement.
CCGTCGTGGTGTCGCTGCTGTCCGTGGCCATCGTCCTGGCCGTGGCGGGGCTCGTGCGCGGCGGCGAGGACGCGCTGTTCCCCGCGCTGATGACGGCGCTGCTGGTGCTCCCCGTATCCGGTGTGTTTCGCTGCGCGCCGGGATGGCCCCGCACGGCGCTGGCCGTCTTCACCGCCGCCGTGGCCGCGGCAGCCCTGGCCGGCATGGTGATGGGCGGGCCCGCGGGCGGCCTGCTGGTGGGCCTGGCCTTGCTGGGCGTTCTCATCGGCGCGTGGGCGGCAATGGGGCTCGCGTCCGTGCGGCCGGCGCGGTGAGCTGGACGTGACGGAGGCAGGTGCCGGTGATGACGAGCATCATCAATCGCGATCGAGGTTCGTCGCGGCAGAGCGAATGAATTCGCCGCAACAACCACACGAAGTCCTCCTGCGCGGACTGGCAGCCTCGGTTGGATGGACGTGATATCGGCCCCGCGGAAGCGGTCCGCGGGGCCGGTCTGTCTCTGCATTCCAACGGTCTGCCGAGGGGCTACCGGGCGGCGGGTTCGGAGACGGGATCGACGGCGGCGGCACGGCGGCGCCACAGCAGGTACACGGGCACACCGGTGAGCACCAGCAGGTAGCCGATCCCCGACGTCTCCGGTGCCAGGTACGCCAGGTCCACCACCACCAGGCCCGCCAGCACCAGGTAGATGAGCGGCGTCACCGGGTAGCCCCACGTGCGGTACGGACGCGGGGCATCCGGCCAGCGGCGCCGGGCCACGAACACGGCGCCCACCATCATCCCGTAGAACACCAGGTCCACGGAGATAATGTACTCCAGCAGCTGCGTGTACACGTTGCCGAACATGGGCTGCCCCGTCGCGGGGTCCGCCGTCACCGTGCGGGGAAGGGTCAGGAACGCCGCCCACACGCCCTGCGCCCACAGCGCGAACGCGGGCACGCGGTTGCGGTTCAGCGTGGCCGCGCGGCGAAAGAAGAGCCCGTCCTCCGCCATGGCGTACTGCACCCGCGCCCCGGCCAGGATCAATCCGTTGTTGCAGCCGAAGGTGGAGACCAGGATGGCGACGGCCATCACCACCGCCCCGGTGGGGCCGAACATCTGCTGCATGGCGGCCACGGCCACGCGGCGCTGCGGCGCGTCGCGGATGCCGTCCAGGGGCAGCGTGACCACGTACGCCAGGTTGGCCAGCAGGTACAGCGCGACCACCACCACGCAGCCGATGAGCAGCGCGCGGGGCAGGGTGCGTCCCGGATCGCGCACCTCGCCGCCCGTGAACGTGACGTTGTTCCACGCCGACTGTGCGAACAGGGGGCCCACCATCGCCCGCCCCAGCAGCAGCGCCAGCGCCAGCCCGCCCCCCGCGGCCAGCCCCGGCTGCGCGCCGGCGGGCGTCCAGCCGTTGGCCCACGGGTTCCACCAGTCGCTGGTGAAGGCGGCCGCGCGCATGTTCCATCCCACCACCAGCCCCAGCACCACCAGCCCGAACAGCGCCGCCGTCTTGGCGACCGTAAAGCTGTTCTGGATCCAACGCCCCATCCGCAGCCCGCGCGCGTTCACGAAGGTCAGCAGCAGGATCATCAGGATGGCGACGAGCTGCTGCGTGCTGAGCGAGAACGCGTATCGCCCCAGCACCACCGGTTCGACGAGGTAGCTGGAGCCGGACACGGAGGGCATCAGCACGCCCAGAAAGCTGGCGAACGCCACGGCCACGGCGGCGATGGTCCCCGTCTGGATCACCACCCACATGGCCCAGCCGAACAGGAAGCCCGTCATGGGCCCGTATGCCTCGCGCAGGAACACGTACTGCCCGCCGGCGCGCGGCCACATGGTCGCCAGCTCCGCGCACGAGAGCGCGCCCGTGAGCGTGAGGACGCCCGCGAGGGCCCACGCCATGAGCAGCCACCCCGGCGCGCCCACCAGCCGCGTGGATTCTGCGGAGGTAATGAAGATCCCCGACCCGATCATGGAGCCGATCACCAGCAGCGTGGCGTCCAGTGGCCCCAGCCCGCGCTCCAGCCGCCCTTCGGGGACGGTGCCTGCGGGCGGGGCGGACGTCGGAGGCGGCGCGGCGGCGTGGCTCATGGGGCGAGCGGGATGCGGTGCGGTGGATGGGCGGTGCGGGTGCGACCAATGTAAACGCCCGCCGTCCGGCGCGCACCGTCAACGCCGGCTGAAAATCTGACGGATGCGGCGGATGAAAATCCGACAGTCGAAAGAGGGTGGCGAGACCGTCGTACGTCGCAGCTCGAAGCGGTCGATTCCTCCGTTCTTTACCCGGTGAGTCGGGGCGGAGCGCGCACGGTGCCGTCGTTCGTGGCGGGCGCGGCATCGGCGTGGAAGGATTCGACGCGGAGGTTCTCGACGGTGAGCTTAAGCTTGCGCATGGTGTGGCTCCTGGCGGACGTGGATCGGCGCGGACGGGGACGCAGCGGAGGTGCGGCCGCCGCGCCGGAAGTGATGTGCAGGTTTTTCAGCTCTTGCCCGCATCAACAGTTCCGGGCGTCCGTCCGGCTCCCGGTGGGCGACGGGAATATGGCGATCCGGGCAAGGTGGCCGCTAAGATTCTCAGAGTGTGTTCAGGGATTCCACTTCGTGATCGAAGACTCAACTGATTTCCTGAGGGAGCGCACGCCGGGAACTTCAACGTGCACAATTCTTTGCGCGCGACCGAAGGCTCTACTCCGCGCGGTGGAGGAGCGAGCCTCCCGACGCGTTGCCAGCCCCTCGGTTATGCGGGCCAGATCCTTCGGTCGGCGCCATGGACCCGGCCAAGGCAGGGATTCCAGCGGCGCCTCCCCCAGGAAGTCAAACACGGGGAGAGTTTCTCAAACACACTCTCATCGAATCCCCATCCATCTCATCCCCAGGACGGCGACCCAGCGCATGAGCAGCTACGACGCGGACGTGATCATCGTGGGGGCGGGGCTGGCCGGCCTGGTGGCGGCCGCGGAAGCGGCGGATGCCGGGCGGCGCGTCATCGTGCTGGACCAGGAGCCCGAGGCGTCGCTGGGCGGGCAGGCCTTCTGGAGCTTCGGGGGATTGTTCCTGGTGGATTCGCCCGAGCAGCGGCGGCTGGGCATCAAGGACTCGCGCGAGCTGGCCCTGCAGGACTGGCTGGGGAGCGCGGGCTTCGACCGGCCGGAAGACGCGTGGCCCCGCAAGTGGGCCGAGGCGTACGTCGACTTTGCCGCGGGCGAGAAGCGGTCGTGGCTGTATCAGCAGGGGATGCGCTGGTTTCCCGTGGTCGGCTGGGCGGAGCGCGGCGGATACCTGGCCACCGGGCACGGCAACAGCGTGCCGCGCTTCCACGTCACCTGGGGCACGGGGCCGGCCGTGGTGGAGCCGTTCATCCGCCGCGTTCGCGATGCCGTGGCGCGCGGCCGCATCGACCTGCGCTTTCGCCACCGCGTCACGGGCCTCACGCGGACGGGCGGCGCCATCGACGGGGTGCAGGGAGAGATCCTGGAGGCGAGCGGCGTAGTGCGGGGCGCATCCAGCTCGCGCACGGCCACGGGCGATTTCGCGCTGCGGGCGCAGGCGGTCGTCGTCACGTCGGGCGGCATTGGCGGCAACCACGAGCTCGTGCGCCGCAACTGGCCGCCGCGCATGGGTCCGGCGCCGAAGCGGATGCTCAGCGGCGTCCCCGCGCACGTGGACGGGCAGATGCTGGAGGTGGTCTACGGCAGCGGGGGGAGCGTCATCAACCCCGACCGCATGTGGCACTACACGGAGGGGATCCAGAACTGGGATCCCATCTGGCCCATGCACGGCATCCGCATCCTCCCCGGACCGTCGTCGCTGTGGCTGGATGCGCGCGGCCGGCGGCTCCCCGCGCCGCTCTTTCCCGGCTTCGACACGCTGGGCACGCTCGAGCACATCCTGCAGACCGGGTACGACTACACCTGGTTCGTGCTGACGCAAAAGATCATCGAAAAGGAGTTCGCCCTCAGCGGCAGCGAGCAGAACCCCGACCTCACGGGCAAGGACATCCGCATGGTGCTGGGCCGCGTGCTCCCCGGCGCGCCCGCCCCGGTGGAGGCGTTCAAGCAGAAGGGCGCGGACTTCGTGGTGGCCGGGACGCTGCCGGAGCTGGTGCGGGGGATGAACGCGCTGACGGACGAGCCGCTGCTGGATGCCGCCGCGGTGGAGCGCGAGATCGTCGCGCGCGATTCGCAGCTCACCAACCCGTTCGGCAAGGACGCGCAGATCACGGCCATCCGCGGCGCGCGGGCGTACGTGGGCGACAAGCTGATCCGCGTGGCCAAGCCGCACGCCATCCTGGATCCCAAGGCGGGCCCGCTCATCGCCGTGCGGCTGAACATCCTGACCCGCAAGACGCTCGGCGGCCTGCACACGGACCTTTCCGCCCGCGTGCTCCAGGCCGACGGCGAGCCGCTCCCCGGGCTGTATGCCGCCGGCGAGGTGGCCGGCTTCGGCGGCGGGGGGATGCACGGCTATCGCGCGCTGGAGGGCACCTTTCTGGGCGGCTGCATCTTCTCCGGCCGCACCGCCGGGCGGGCGGCGGCCGCGGCGGTGGCATAGCTCTACCGCCCTTCACGCGGAGGTCGGGTCTCTGCGCCCCACTTTGTTTTCCGGAGCTCGACTTTGTCCAATTCTCAAACACAAGTGTGTTGGCAGGTCTCGCCAAAGCACCCGTCCAGTTTACATTGGGTGCATGTGTCTACCTGCTTCTGCCATCGCGACCGGATTCGCTGAGTTCGAGGCGCTGCTTCTCTCGTTTGCGCCTCTCTTCA
>DASQZE010000205.1:0-10581 GCA_035638875.1 Longimicrobium sp. | reverse complement strand
GTTGTCGTCCAGCGGCAGGGGGGCGAACTCCACCGTGGAGGCCACCAGCGCGCCGAGGACCGCGCCCGCCAGGGGGACGGCGGCGGGCGCGAGCATCCACATCCCCAGCCCCACGCACAGGTCCACCACCAGCCCCGCCGCGAAGCCCTCCCACGACTTGCCCCACGCCGTCCGCCGCCGCCCCCAGCGCTTGCCCACCAGCGCAGCGGCCGCATCCCCCAGCCCGTTGAAGAGCATGGCCGCGACGGCGACCGGCTTGGGAAACAGCAGCAGGGCGGCCGCGTACGCCAGCGCCATCCACGTCGCGCCCGCCAGCCCGCGCCGCTCGTGGTGGCGCAGCATGGTGCGCGTGTGGCGCAGGAAGTGGTAGCGAAAAGGGCGGATGCGGTGCCGCGCCACGTCGATGGCCAGCGCCAGGACGGCTACGGGCACCAGCACGGCGATGGCCACCGGGCGCGGCACCAGCCACACCAGCAGCGGCACCGCCGTGGACGAAACGTGGATCGCCTTGCGGGCCAGCTCGCGCCTCATGCGCGGCGGCCCGCGGAATGGATGCGGGACATGCCCGCCAAGCTAGGGGCTCAGGCGGCGGAGAGAAAGCCGCCCAGCAGCGCGTTCACGCGGTCCGGCGCCTCCGCCTGCACCCAGTGGCTCACCTCCGGAATGCGCTCGATACGGATCGCGGGCACCCACGGCTCCAGCCCCAGGGCCGGGGGGAGGGGGCCCTCTGCGGGTGCACGATCTTCGCTGATGGGCACGATCCATCTCACCTCCCCCAGAGGTTTTGGGGAGGTCGCGAGGAACGAGGGGGTGGGGGGCGTCGGCGTCCGTCCGAGTCACCCGGCGCCCGAAATCCCCCGCGCAGGGTCCCGCGTAAGACGGTGCCGCGGCCGGGCGGCTGGCCGTATCCTCAATCAGGAAAGGGAGATCGAACAAGATGCTGATCACCACCACCAGCACCGTCGAAGGCAAGCCGGTCAAGGAGTACCTGGGCCTGGTCACGGGCGAGAGCCTCGTGGGCACCAGCGTGTTCCGCGACGTGGCGGGCCGGCGGGCCGCCGCGTACGAGGAGGAGCTGCGCAAGGCCAAGCAGATCGCCGTTCACACGATGGTCAAGGAGGCCACCCTCCGCGGCGCCAATGCCGTCATCGGCGTGACTCTGGCCTTCGGGACGCTGGGCCAGGACGGCGGCATGCTGATGGTGAGCGCCAGCGGCACGGGCGTGGTGCTGTAGCGTCGCCGCATCCACGACGAGAAACGCGGCGGCCCCATCCCGGGGACCGCCGCGTTCGCATCTGCCGATCACGTCCTTCAGAAGCCGGGCTCGGCCAGCTCCAGGTGCAGCCGCGCCCAATCCACCACCTGCCGCACGCCGGCCAGGGCGCGGGTGCTGGGCCCGTGCGCCACGCGAACCTGCAGCCCGGCCGCGTTCCAGTTGCAGCCGTCCGCGTCGGGAAAGCGGGCGTGCAGGCTGGCCGCGGCGCCCATCTCCAGCCCCTCGCAGTCCTCGCGGGCACCCAGCTCCGCGTTGACGGTGGCCAGCAGCTGCGCCGGGCTCACCACCTGCCGCGGCACGCCGGGCATGGCACTGCGCTCCCCCGGCGGGTTGGGGCGGCCGGGGATGGCGGTCGCGAGAAACATCTTTGCGGTGGCGATCATGCGGGTCCTTGCGATGTGGAGGTCGCCACGCCTGAAAGCAAGGCCGGTGCTCGCAGCTTGGATTTGCGTAAGCCGCTCCCTGCAAGGGATTTACGCGGCTCGCCACACCTGCGGGACACCCCCGATGGGTATCCGATTTCGCGACAGCGTACGATTCGTGTACAGTGGATGTGTATCGAGGACGCGCGGATCACGCGATCCGTCACACGGCGTTTGGCCCCTCCCGGACGGCGCGCGGTCCCGCGTCCAGGCCGCTCCAGCCACCCGGCACATCCATGGACGAACGGCGCATCCGGTTCCCGCCTCCGTACGGCCGTGGCATGGCCGCGGAGGACGGCGCGGAGGGGCGGATGGAGACCGATTCGGGGGCGTTACGCAGGGTCGGCGGGACGGCGGCGCGCGCGTTTTGCGCATGCAGAGACTTGACCGGGATTTGCCGAGACTTTACGCTGTGCGTGTGGCGGGGCAACGCGCGCCGGCCGCAGTCATTGAAACGATCTGGAGAGTGCTACAGGGATGAGCAATTCACGGGTGGACCAGAAGTTCGACGAGCTGGTGTCGCAGGTGCACGACTGGGTGGAATCCGCGGTCGCGCTGGATGAAGGGCACTTTCCCAGCGAGCTGGTGAGCGACCTTCGCGACCTGATCGAGGAGCTCAAGGTGTTCCTCGAGGACGACGACTCGTCGGAGTACACCCGCAACGACGTGCTGGAGATCTTCATCACCCCCGAGATGGGCGAGGTGATGCACCGGTTTCCGAAAGTACGGCGTCTGCTGGAGGGTGCCTGGGGATCCACGCTCATCGATTCCATCGAAGAAGAGTCGATGGGCTTCGATCCCGAAGGCGACGACGACGACGACGACTGAGCCCGCGGCGCCCCTTTCCGCCGTGCCCGCGCGGCCGGCCCGATGCTGGGCCGGCCCGCATGGCCGCGCCGGTGGGATGCCCCGGACCCGCTGAAAAGCCCCGCCCCGGCGGGGCTTTTTCGCGCCCGGGCGCGGGCCGCTCCCCCTCCTGTCCACGCCGGCCGCGCGGTGACGGCTTGCGGGCGGCAGGGGCGCTCCGTACAATCCACAGTGTCCCCCAAACGATCTTAGACAAAGTGGCCGCGGCGCCTCGAAGGACGAGTGGCGCAAGTTCGGCATCGGCGAGCTCCGTGCGTTCATGCAGGAGGTCGTGCTCGACACGTCCCTGCGCGAGGCCGCGACCCTGGTGGGGCTGGGGCACGAGGCCATGCGCAAGTTCGTCAACGGCACCACCGAGCGGCCGCACCAGCGCAGCCTGCGCGCCATGGGCAACCTGTACCTGGAGCGCCGCGTCCGCGGCGTGGCCGAGGTGCGCACGGCCACGGACTCGGCCCCGCACCTCAAGCTGCTCTTTGCCCCCGGCCTGGACTTGTCCATCGGCGCGGTAAAGGCGCTCTTCGACGATTGGCGCGAGGGCAGCCCGCCGCCGGCGCTGGCGGGGGAGCTGGAGCGGTGGCTGGTGAGCAAACTGCGCGAGGAGTACGCCGCCGAGCCCAGCTGGGCCCCCACCCGCAAACGCAGCCGCCGCTGATCCCGGCCGGCGGCCGTCGACAGCCCGCCCCCTCGTGCAGAGGCGGCGGGCTTTTTCGTGGGCGGGATGAAGCGCGGGCAGCGATGCCACGTCAGTGATTGTCCGTGCACGGGCAGATATACCAACCACGCGGAAGACGCAGAGAACAGCAACAGCAATCGCACACGGAGGGAACGGAGTACGACGGAAGTTCCTCTGTTCCCCCCGTTCCCGCTGTGTGATTCCAATCCGTTTTCGTCTCGGCGGTTCTCCACGTCCTCCGCGCCCTCCGCACGGGATGTTGGGAAAGCTCGGTGTGCACAATGAACCGTTTTCCATTCGGCACGAGAGATGGAAGAAGCAGGATAACGGGATCGTGGCAGGCGCCCGGCATCCGCCATCGCACATCCCTCGATCCATCGTCCTCCGCCGTCTCCCTCCGTGCTTTCCGCAGCGGACCGCGTGGGCGAACCGCTCGCCGTGCGGGGCCGGCGGGGCCGGCGGGGGGAGCACGGCGAAAACATTTTCATTCTCTGCGCTCCCCGCGGCGTATAAATTGTAAATCGCCATCCCGTGCCGGCCCCGCACCCAGGGGCCGGCTGCCCCGAAACCGCCCGTAAGCCATGCGGATTCGGGTGCCCATATCCATGAAAGTGAGCGGTTGCATGCGCCGTCTCCGGCCACGCACGGCCGGCGAGGGAGCGGCGGAGGGGGCACGCGGCCCAAGTCCCGCCGTTTCACCATCTCCCGCCAGACGGCTCCGCTGAACGCGCGCCTTGACATCGCGGCGTGCGGACCGGAGTTTTCTGCGGGAAATCGCGTCGCATTGCTCCGCTCCATCTCCGGAGGTGCCCCATGGCACGCCACAACCGCGAAGGGCAGGGCGAGGACCAGCACGGGCGCAGGTACCTGATCGGCTACCAGCCCGACTGGTTTCATCAGGTAAAGGTGGCGCGCGGCCTGGATACAGGGCGGCAGAGCACCAAGATCCTGCTCCGCAACCCGGACCCCCCCGCCAGCGACCCCGGGCCGCGCGTGCGCACGCACATCGTGGCGCCGGACCTGGGGATCGACATCGAGGTCACCCTGCGCGACGAGCGCGGCGTGGTGCGGCGCATCACCGTAGAGACGGTGGTGCCCGAGGGCGAGGAAAAGGGCGAGACGGTGAGCTTCGTCGTGTCCCGCATCCCCGAGCCGCGCCGTGGCGATGGACGGGGCGACGGCCGCGGGGCCTGAGCCGGGGCCGGAATTCAGACCTGCCTTAATCACACCGCCCGCGCCGCAGTCCCGTACTGCGGTGCGTGCCTTTCCTTTGGCGTCATCGAATGATCCTGCAGGCCCAGGCGGCAGCGGCGGCCGCCGCCGTTCCCGGCTCCGCCACCGCCCCCGACAACCGCCTGCTCTTCATCGTGAGCGTGGTGGTGATCGCCAGCGTGGTGATCTTTACCTCCGGCGTGATCTTTACCCTGCTGCGGCGCAGCGACCGCCGCCGGGCCGAAGAAGAGAAGCTGGCGGCCATGGGCACGGCCACCGCCCGCATCCTGCACCAGATCAAGAACCCGCTGCAGACCATCGTGCTGCACGCGGACCTGCTGCAGAACGAGAAGATGGTGGCGGACCCGGCCCAGCGCCGCGAGGTGGCCGACGCCATCATCGGCGAATCGCAGCGGCTGGTGGACATGCTGGGCGAGCTGTCGGTGTACGCCAGCGGCGCCCAGCGCGCCCTGAGCCGGCAGCCGGTGGCGCTGCACGACCTGGTGCGCCAGGTTGCCGCGCACGAGGCCCGCGAGTCGGCGGGGACGGGCGTGCAGGTGGATGCCAGCCGCCTGGCGCCGGCGGTGGTGCTGGCGGACGCGTACTACCTGCGGCAGGCGGTGGACAACCTGGTGCGCAACGCCTGCGAGGCCATGGAAGGGCAGCCCGTCGCCCGCCTGGAGGTGTCGGTGGAGCGCGACGGGGGCAACGCCGTGGTGCGCATTGCCGACAACGGGCCGGGCATCCCGCCCGAAAAGCTGGAGCGCATCTTTGAACCGTTCGTATCCACCAAGGGCAAGGGGATGGGGCTGGGACTGGCGATCTGCCGCGAGATCGTGGAGGCGCACGCGGGGCGCCTGGAGGTGGAATCGAACGTGGGCGAGGGCACGTGCTTTACCCTGCGCGTGCCCCTGTACGGCGACGGGCTGTCCACGGGGGCGCTGCCGGGGCTGGCGCCGGAGCCGGTGGGGGCCGCGTGGAACTGAGCGGCGTGTTCGCGCCGGCCACCACGCCGTTCGACCCCGTGACGGGCGAGGCGGACGTGATCTCGCTGCGCGCCAACGTGCGGCGGTGGATGGCCACGCCCCTGCGCGGGGTGGTGCTCTTCGGCTCCACGGGCGAGGGGCTGCTGCTGGACGAGGACGAAAAGGCGCGCTGCACGGCCGCCACGCGCGAGCTCATCGACGGGGACCGCCTGCTGCTGTGCGGCACCGGCGCCGAGTCCACGCGCGCCACCATCCGCCAGACGCGCGCGGCGGCCGAGGCGGGGGCAGATGCCGTGCTGGTGCAGCCGCCCTCGTTCTACAAGCCGCTGATGACGCCGGCGGCCCTGCGCGACCACTACCTGGCCGTGGCCGAGGCGTCGCCCGTGCCCGTGCTGATGTACCAGGTGCCGCCGCGCTTCAGCGGGGTGGAGCTGGAGCCGGGGCTGGTGGCGGAGGTGGCGCGGCACCCCAACGTGGCGGGGATCAAGGACTCGTCGGGCGACCTGCGCACGCTGGGCGCGCTCATCGACGCGTGCCGGGGCGGGTGCTCGGTGCTGGCCGGGAGCGGCGCCATCCTGTACGCGGCGCTGGAGATGGGGGCCGCGGGCGGCATTCTGGCCGTGTCGCTGCTGCTGCCCCGCGAGTGCGCGGACCTGGTGACGGCGTTCGAGCACGAGCGCTACGGCGAGGCGGGGCGGCTGCAGGAGCGCATCGCCCCCCTGCACAAGGCGGTGGTGGGGGAGCTGGGCGTCCCGGGGGTCAAGGCGGCGCTGGACACGCTGGGAATGCACGGCGGCGCGCCCCGTCCGCCCATCCAGCCCCTGCGCAACCGCGACGCAGGCAAGCTGGCCGATGCGCTCGCGGCCGCGGGCATCCTTCCGAATCCCGTGGCGGAGTAGGCATTTCTCCCGAGCGCGGAAAAAGACAAACCTCACACAGGGGGAAAGAGGGAAAGGGAACAGACCTGGTTCGTTCCCTTTCCCTCTTTCCCCCTGTGTGAGAATCTCTGTTCTGTTCGTGCTCATACCGAATCCGGAAAAAAACATCAAGGGTACAGAGCAACAGGGAGAAGCCAGAGGAACAGAGGAATACAGGCGTTCTCTGTTCCTCTCTTTTATCCTCTGTTCCTCTGTATTCCGATTCTTTTTCAGGATTTGGTATCAGCCCGAGGCGATCTCCTCCAAGGCGGCCCAGCGCGCGTAGAGGGCATCGACGGCATCGCCGGCCTCGCGAAAGGCGGCCGTAATGCGCGCCACCTCGTCCGCGGACTGGGTGTACAGCGCGGGATCGGCCAGGCGCGCCTCCAGCGTCTCCTTGCGCGCTTCCGCCTCCAGGATCGCGCCCTCCATCCCCGCGAGCTCCTTCTGCTCCTTCCAGCTCAGCTTGCGCCCGCCGTCCTTCTTCGCGGAGGGCGCGGCGGCGGCGGCCTTGGATGCCTTGGCCTGGGAGGCGGCCGCGGCGGCCTCGGCCGCTTTCTGCTCCTTGAGGCGGCGGTACAGGTCGTAGTTGCCCGCGTGGCGGTGCAGCACGCCGTTCCCCTCGAAGACGATCAGCCCCGTCGCCACCTTGTCCAAAAAGAAGCGGTCGTGCGTCACCATGAGCACGCACCCCGCCCAGTCCGCCAGCACCGACTCCAGCACCTGCAGCGTCACCAGGTCCAGGTCGTTGGTCGGCTCGTCCAGGATGAGCAGGTTGGCGTCCTGCAGGAACAGGCGCGCCAGCAGCAGCCGGTTGCGTTCGCCGCCGCTGAGTGAGCGCACCACCTGCCGCTGCTTGTCCGGCGGAAAGAGGAAGGTCTCCAGGTAGCTGCGCAGGTGCGTGCGCTGGCCGCCCACCATCACCCAGTCGCTGTCCGCCGCGGCCTCGAAGATGGAGTGGTCGGGGTTCAGGTGCTCGCGGTTCTGGTCGAAGTAGGCCACGCGCGTGTTCTTGCCGACGACGACCTCGCCCGTATCCGCCCCCTCCTCGCCCAGGATCACCCGCAGCAGCGTGGTCTTGCCCGCGCCGTTGGGGCCGATGATGCCCACGCGCTCGCCCGCCTGCAGGATGGCGCTGAAATCCCGGATGAGCGTGTGGTCGCCGTACGACTTGGTCACGTGGTGCAGGTCGATGACGGTGCGCCCCAGCCGCGGGGCCTCGTTCAGCGTGATCTCCACCGTGTCGCGGTTGGGAAGGCGCTTGCCCTGCTGCTCCTGCTCCAGCCCGCCCAGCCGCCCGATGCGCGCCTTCTGCTTGCCCGTGCGGGCCGACGGCGAGCGGCGCACCCACGCCAGCTCCTGCGCAATGAGCTTCTTGCGCTTTTCCTCCTCTACCGACGCGCGCTCCACCCGCTCGGCCTTGGCCTCCAGGTACTCCGTGTATCCGCCCGCGTACGCCGTCAGCTCGCCCGTGGACACCTCCAGCATGCGCGTGACCACGCGGTCCAAAAAGTAGCGGTCGTGGGTGATGAGCATCACGGCGCCCGGATACGACTGCAGGTGCTCCTCCAGCCAGGCGACGGTGTCGGCGTCCAGGTGGTTGGTGGGCTCGTCGAGGAGGAGCAGCTCGGGCTGCTGCAACAGGACGCGGGCCAGGGCCACGCGCTTGCGCTCGCCGCCGGAAAGGCCTTCCACGGGCCGGTCCCAGCGCTCCACCCCCAGGCGCGTGAGGATGGCCTCCAGCCGGTGCTCGTAGTCCCACCCGCCCAATGCATCGATGCGGGCCGCCGCGCGCTCCTGGCGGGCCAGCAGGCGGTCCGTGTCGCCGTCGCCGGCGGCCAGGTGCTCGGCCACGTCGTGGTACTCGCCGATGGCCTCCAGCAGCTCCGGCTCGCCGCCGGCGGCCGCGCGCAGGATGGTGGCGCCGGGCTCGAACTCCGGCTCCTGCGCCAGGTAGCCCACGCGGATGCCGCGCTGAAAGGCCAGCGTGCCGCCTTCGTATCCCTCGATCCCCCCCACGATGCGGAACAGGGTGGACTTGCCGGAGCCGTTGACGCCGATGAAGCCCGTCTTTTCGCCCTCGTCCACGGCGAACGACACCCCGTCGAACACCGTGCGGGTTCCGTAGCTCTTCTTGAGGTCCTGCACGTTGAGGACGTTCATCAACCCGATCTGTCTGCCGTAGCTGGATTTGCGAGCGGCCAAGGATAACCGGCGCCGGGGCGGCACGGCAACCCGGGCGCGCGGCGGCCGGAACCTCCGGCGGGTGCGGCGGGTTCATGGGCCGTCGGCTTCGGCGGCATGCGATTCACCCTGTGCGAAAGGTGCGGATGAAACGAATTTGGCCGGCGGTACTGCTTTCCCTGGCGCTGGCCGCCTGCGAAAGCCCCACGAGCTGGGGCAAGGAGCTGGTGATCGAGAGCCAGCCCGTGCTGGCGGCGGCGGACAGCGCCACGGTGCAGGGCGCGGCCGGCGGGATGGTGGTGCACGGCGTGTATCGCGCGCCGGGCACGGGCTACACCCTGCGCGCCTGGTACGACTTCGTGGGCGACGCGGTGACGGTGTACGTGGAAGGCCGGCTCCCCGCGGACGGCGCCACGCGCGAGGCGCTCACGGGCACCGGCTACCGCATCAGCATCCCGTTCTCCCCCGGCAGCTACACCGTCCGCGTGATGCACCGGGACGACGGCGCCCCCGCCCCCCGCGAGGTGGCGACCGCAGCGATCACCATCGGCTACAACTGATCGCAAGCCCGAAAGAACACTCTTGGGGGTACAGGGGAACCGGGTGAAACAGGGGAACAGGGGACATCTTTCCCCCGTACCTCTCCGTTTCGCCCGGTTCTTCCGTACCCCAATCGTTTGCAGGATTGGCATCGTCCGCCACGACGAGGCCCCGTCTCGGACGGTGTCGCAGGCTATTCCCTAAAACACCGGCTCATCAAGAAGGCCTCGGGCACCCATCGCGACTACCTCACGCGCCTGGGACGACGCGTCATCTCTGATATCTTTGGTCAGGGACTGTTCCCTGCCGTTTCAGCCGTTCCAAACGCCCGCCCGTGCCACGAATCCCGCATCGCCAGCTCCCACCGCCCGCCGCGCAGATCGCCGACGGAGCCCACGGTGTTGTCGAACACGGGCGTATCCGCATTCACCTCGCCGGCGCGGACGCGCTCGCGAAAGGCGGGGCGCGGCGCGGACTGCACCTGGCCCCCGGCGTCGCGCCAGAAGACGAGCGACGAGTCGCGCAGGGGCACGCCCGTCTCCGTCTCCAGCTCGCCCAGGGTGCGGAAGAGGGTGTCGATGGAGCAGCCGCTCACGCCCGTGGCCCGCTCGTCGGCGCCCACGAGGAGAAAGCGGCCCTGGCGCAGCTCGCGCCCGCCCACCACCGGCGCCCCGTGCGCGGCCCAGCGGTGGATGAAGGCGTCCACGTGGGCGAGCAGCGCGGCCTGCTGCGCATCGTCCAGTGCACGCGCGGCGGCGAACACCCACAGGCGGGCGTCGTCGGGAAGCTGGTCGAAGGAAACTGCGGGCATGGCTCTCCATCCGATGAAAGGTGCAGCCCGTAATCTACGACGCCGCGCGCCCGGCTTCCAGCCGCCGCGGCTGTCGCCCGTGGGCCCGCGCCGCTAGCATTCACCCGGAAGGGATCCGATTTACGCCGACCATGAAGAACGTGGACAGGGACCGACGCAAGGCATTGTCGTACCGGGTGGGCACCAGCCTGGCCGCCGCCGCGCTGGGGCTGCTGGTGTGGCTGCTGTGGCAGGTGGTGCTGATGGCGTACTTCCAGTTCCCGGCGGCGTGGGGCATCGGGCCGGCGGTGGCGTGGATGCTCCTGGTGACGGCCGCGTTCCTGTGGGTGTACGCCATCCCCCGCCGGGGCAACGGCCGGGCACGGGCCCGCTCGCGCATCCGGTCCCCCGGGCGCGCGTGGGGGTGGGTCGCCTTTACGGCGCCGGCCCTCGCGGCGCTGCCCCTGGCCCTGGCCAGCGTGCTGATGGCGCTGGGGCTGGCCCAGGAGATCGTCTATCCGGATGCCGTGCAGGAGTGGCTCAAGCGCCCCGGGGCGGAGCTGGCGTTCGTGCTGATGGCCGTGGCCGTGGCGCCGCTGCTGGAGGAGTTCGGCTTTCGCGCGTGGATCCAGCGGCCCATGGAGCGGCGGCTGGGTGCGCAGCCGGCCATCGCCCTGGCGGCGCTGCTGTTTGCCCTGGCCCACAACGAGCCGG
>DASQZE010000204.1:0-9733 GCA_035638875.1 Longimicrobium sp. | reverse complement strand
ACTAAACCAGGGCCGAAGCCCTGATCCCGTACGACTTGCATGTGTTAAGCGCGCCGCCAGCGTTCGTCCTGAGCCAGGATCAAACTCTCCATGAGAATTCAAACAGCTCCGTTGAACGAACACGTTGTGTTCATTCGGATTTTTGCCTTTAAAACCTCTTGCACCTGGCCACCCGAAGGCGACCTGCGCGGCCCGGGAGAAGGTATGCTCCCCGGCGAGGCCTGTCACAGACATTCCCCAACACCCTGATTGTCAAACAACCGGCGAGCCAGTGGCTCGCGGCAAGGCAGGAATTATAAACCGTTGATCCCCCTGCGTCAACCCCTGGCCGGCACATTCCGTCCGGGCAGAAGCAGTCTCCCACACCGGACACAAACCGCGGCCGCCGGAACGCGCAGGCGGCCGCGGAAGGGAATGCCCGTGGTGGCTTAAACGAGGCTCAGGCTTCGTCTTCGTCGTCGGCCCAGTCGTCGTCTTCGCCTTCCCAGTCCTCGTCATCATCCTCGTCCCACTCGTCGTCCTCGTCCCAATCATCGTCTTCGTCGAGGTCGTCGTCGTCCTCACCCCAGTCGTCGCCCTCTCCCTCGCTCCACTCGGCGTCTTCGCCTTCTTCCTCGAAGCGGGCAACGATCTCTTCCAGGTCGAGCGCCTCACCGACCGCCGGGTGAGCCATCACGTTGGGCATTCCGAAGTCTCCTTGAGTAGGACGGGATACACACGCACTGCCGGGTGAGCCCGCGAGCGGCCAGCAGGCAAGATGCCGACCACGGTCATTGGGCCCGAAAGTAAGGAGGGCCGGGGCGAAGTCAAGCCCTTTGCGGCGGGGAACGATGGCGGGAACGCACGGCGAATGCAACGTGGGGACGATTCCTCCGCTCGCCTTTCCCCGCCCCGCGCGTGTGCCTCATCTCTCGCACCTACCCGCGCAGCCCGCCGGCGTTCCGCACACCCTTCCGCCTCCCCCAGGCGTTGCCGGGCGGTCCCGGGACCCGCGGGAACTATGGGGCCCTGGGGCCTGTACTTACATTGGACAAGCAAGGAGAGGCGGACATACTGACGCCCCTGCGCTACACCCTCAGAATGTCCCATAGAGCATGTAACTGCCCCCTGGATCATGTGCCTGTCTACAGAACGCGAGTTTGTCCCCACCTCTTTATTTTCGTCAAATGTATGGGTATATTGATTGCAGGCAAGTCAGGACACGAGCCTCCATCGCCCTGACGCCCTCCCGGATGGGGAGACATCACAAGACGGGCCGCGAACGGCCCCGCGCGGCACAACGGCCGCGGCGGGGCCGTTCTTGTTGTCCAGCACAAGGAGGTAGTCGTGCAAACGCAAGAACTTCCCGCGGCGATCGCCGCGGATTCCGTCCGCCTGCTGCGGCTGGCGGCCAGCTGCCCCCAGTGCGGCTCACGCCCCGCCGTGCGGGTTACGCCCATGGTGGTGCAGGCCATGGCTCGCCAGCCGCCCGAGGCGCGGATGGGGACCTACCAGTGCCACCGCCGCCGCTGCGGGGCCATCTTCGACCTGGCGGCACGCGCGTTTCAACAGGCATCCTGAACCGCGCTCGACGGGCACGGACGGCGTGACGTGAGACACACCCACACATCGGGCTTAGAGGCCCCTCACCGGCACAGCGCCGGCGGAGGGGCCTCTTTCGTTCCTTCGAACTCCGCAACGACGGGAGGATTCCGTGATGTTGATCTTGCTCCAAACCGCCCCGTCCGGCGTGCCTGGGTCCGGGCCGGGCGGAGGATTCCCGGGCCAGGTAGACCCCACGCTGGAGACGGTGGGGCTGGCGCTGCTGGCGTACGGGCTGGTGCAGCTGCTGGGCAAAGTCCTGGACAAGCTGCTCGCGTCGCGCGCCGCGGAAGGTGCGCCGCCGCCGTCGTCGGGCAACTTTCGCGACGAGGACCGCAAGCGGCTGGCGCGCACCTTCGAGATGCTGACGGCGGACCGCGAGCGGCTGGGCCGGATGGAGGAGACCGTGGCCGCCATCCAGGAGCAGACCCGCTGGCTGTCCGAGCAGCGCACGCGCACCGATCCGCAGGACGGCCAGCCCTTGTGGAACTGCCGCGCCCGCGGCGTGCTGGAGCAGCTGAACGCCCAGCAGCAGCTGGTGGGACAGGCGCTGGACGAGCTGCGCACGCTCAACCGGCAGAACGAGACCGTGCTGCGCCGGCTGCGCTCCGTGTGGCTCCGGCTGGCCCGGTGGAAGAAGGGAGGAGGAGTGGGGAGTGCGTGAGAAACGTGCGAAAGTGCAAAAGTGCGTGAGTGCGTGAGTGCGTGAGTGCGTGAGTGCGTGAGTGCGTGAGTGCGTGAGTGAGTGCGTGAGTGCGAAAGTGTGAAAGTGCGAAGGGTGAAAAGGCGGAAGTGCCGTCACGGCCGGCCTCACCCCCACGGCCCTCACCCGGCTCGTTCCTCGCCACCCTCTCCCACAAACTGCGTGGGAGAGGGTGTACACCCCAGCCCGTGCACGGAGGCTGGCCACTTCCCGATCGAAGTTCTCCCCCTCCTGCCCGCGAAGCGGGGGAGGGGGCCGGGGGGAGGGGGCTCCCGCCCGTGCCGGACGCCTGCATCACGCGATGAAGGTCTCCCCCTCTCCCGCGCAGTTTGCGGGAGAGGAGGCCGGGGCCCCGCGCAGCGGGCGCCGTAAAGCGTGCATCGCAAGGGCTTTTGCCACGGTAGACACCCTCTGTATGTGCCGACGGACAAAGAAACGCCGCCCTCCCCGGGATCCGGAGAGGGCGGCGTTCTTTTTCATCCATCCATCGATCGGCCATCAAGCCGGCGTTCAGCAGACGCCGGCGCACGATCAGGCGGAGGCGGCGCGCGAGGCCTTCTTGCGGTCGTTGGCACCCAGCAGGCGCTTGCGCAGACGGATGGTCTGCGGCGTGACCTCGATGAGCTCGTCGTCGGCGATGTACCCCATGGCGTCCTCCAGCGACATCACCCGCGGCGGCTCCAGCAGGATGTTGTCGTCGCTGCCGCTGGCGCGCATGTTCGTGAGCTTCTTGCCCTTGGTGACGTTGACCTCCATGTCGCCGGGGCGCGAGTTCTCGCCCACGATCATCCCCTCGTACACGGGCACGCCCGGCTCGATGAAGAACGTGCTGCGCTCCTGCAGGTTGCCCAGGGAGAACGCCACGCTCTCACCCGCCATCATGCTCACCAGCACGCCGCGGTTGCGGGTGCTCATGGGGCCCACGTACGGGCCGTACTCCATGAAGCGGTGATGCAGGATACCCTCGCCGCGCGTGGCGGTGAGGAACTCGGAGCGATAGCCGAACAGGCCGCGCGCCGGCATGCGGTACACCAGGCGCACCAGCCCGCCGCCCGGGTTCTTCATCTCGCGCATCTCGGCGCGGCGCTGGCCCAGCTCCTGGATCACGGGGCCCATCAGCGTCTCGGGGACGTCGATGGTCACCTCTTCGTACGGCTCCTGCAGCTGCCCGTCCGCGCCCTTCTTGAGGATCACGCGCGGGCGGCTGACGGCGAACTCGTAGCCCTCGCGGCGCATGGTCTCCATCAGGATGCCCAGGTGCAGCTCACCGCGGCCGCTCACCGTAAGGGTATCCGGCGAATCCGTCTCTTCCACCCGCAGGGCGACGTTGCTCTCCAGCTCCTTGAAGAGCCGGTCGCGCACCTGGCGGCTGGTGACGTACTTGCCCTCGCGCCCGGCGAACGGCGAGTTGTTGAGCATGATGTCCACGGACACCGTGGGCTCCTCCACCGCGATGCCGGCCAGGGGCTCCGGCGTCTCCGGGTCGCAGACGGTGGAGCCGATGTCCACGTTGGCCAGGCCGCTCAGCGCCACGATGTCGCCGGCCGAGGCGCTCTCGATCTCCAGCCGCTCCAGGCCGTTGAACGTGAACAGCTTGCCCACGCGGTTGCGCGCGCCGGGAGCCGATTCTTCGCCATCGTGGCCGTGGTCCAGCAGCAGCACGCTTTCGCCCACCCTCACCACGCCGCGCTCGATGCGGCCGATGGCAAGACGCCCCAGGTACGGCGAGTAGTCGATGGTCGACACCAGCATCTGGAACGGCCCGTCCGCGTCGCCCGTGGGGGCGGGGATGGTTTCCATGATGGACTCGAACAGCGGAGTCAGGTCCTTGCGCTCGTCCTCGGCGGAGCGCATGGCCACGCCCTCGCGGCCCACGGCGTACAGGAACGGGCAGTCCAGCTGGTGGTCGTCGGCCTCCAGCTCCATGAACAGCTCCAGCACCTCGTCGTGCACCCGGTGCGGGTCGGCATCGCCGCGGTCGATCTTGTTGATGACCACGATGGGCTGCAGCCCCAGCTCCATCGCCTTGCGCATGACGAAGCGGGTCTGCGGCATGGGGCCCTCGGCGGCGTCCACCAGCAGGATCACACCGTCCACCATGCGCAGGATGCGCTCGACCTCGCCGCCGAAGTCGCTATGCCCCGGGGTGTCGACGATGTTGATCTTGGTATCGTGCCAGCGGACGGAGAGGTTCTTGGCCAGGATGGTGATCCCGCGCTCGCGCTCCAGCGGGTTGCTGTCCATCACCCGCTCCGCCACGTGCTGGTTGTCGCGGAACGTGCCCGCCTGGCGGAGCATGTGGTCCACGAGCGTGGTCTTGCCGTGGTCGACGTGCGCGATGATGGCGATGTTGCGAATGGACATCAGTATTCTCTCAGCGGGCCGCCAGGGCCTCGGATCTCGGGCTGCGTCGGATGTTTCTCGCCGCGTCAAACAAAACGCGGGCCCCTCGCAGCGAGGCGCCCGGTGGCGGGAATAGCCATGGAAAGTAGCAAGTTTTGCGGCTTTCGTCTACCCCGGGTGGGGCGGGGACGGGATTGTGACGGGTTCGTGGCGGGATGGCGGGGTTCCGGCGGGCGATGAACTGCGGGTTACCGAGGACAGGTTACAGGGGACAGCCTGCAACTGCGGGGATTCCGTGCGCGCCCCTGGTCCGGCTGGAGCGCGACGCGCCTGGGCGGGGATCAGGCCAATGAGGGGCAGGCACACCCAATCCATTGACAGCATTCTGTCATTCACTTAATATACAGCCGACAAAGACAGCACGCTGTCAATCGGAGCATGGACCCCTCACGCGGAGCGATGACAATGGAGCAGAAGACGGTGCACCTCTTCGTCCCCGACACGATGTCGGACTGGGAGCCGGGATACGCGGTCGCGGGGATCAACCAGCGGACGTATCAGCAGCATCCGGGACGCTACACCATCCGGACGGTGGGAATCACCCGCGACCCGGTGCGGACGATGGGCGGCGTCACCATCGTGCCCGACATGCCGCTGGACGAGCTGCGGCCGGAGGACAGCGCCATGCTCATCCTTCCCGGCTCGGCGCAATGGGACGCGGGGGCGGACGCGGCGGCCGTGGAAGCGGCGGGCGCCTTCCTGGACGCGGGCGTGCCGGTCGCGGCTGTCTGCGGCGCCACGGGGGCGCTGGCGCGCGCCGGCATCCTGGACGGCCGTCCCCACACCAGCAACGCGCGCGAATACCTGGAGTGGCAGGCGGGCTACGCGGGGACGGAGCACTACGTGGATACTCCGGCGCTCCGCGACGGCGACCTGATCACCGCCAGCGGCACGGCCCCCATCGAGTTCGCACGGGCCATCTTCGAGCGGCTGGAGCTGTACGCGCCGCACGTGCTGGACGCGTGGTACGCGCTGTACAAGACCGGCGACCCGGCCGCCTTCTACACGCTGGCGGCCCTGGAGGAAGCGGAAGGAGCCGCGGTGTGAGCCGGCTGGACGACGCGCGGCAGGCGGACGGGGCGCGCTCGCCGGCGGGCGACGCGCTCACGGACCTGGTCATCCGCACCTTTCGCCTGAACGGCCTGTTCCTGGCCGTGGCGGAGCACATGGCGCGGCCGGCGGGGCTCACGGCCGCGCGCTGGCAGGTGCTGGGGGCCGTGCTGCGCGGGCCGCTCACCGTCAGCGACGCGGCGCGGGCCATGGGCCTCACCCGGCAGAGCGTGCAGCGGCTGGCGGACGCGCTGGTGGCGGACGGGATGGCCGAGTACATCGACAACCCGCGCCACCGCCGCGCCAAACTGCTGCGGCCCACGCAGGCCGGGTGGGATGCCATCGACGTCATCCGCCCCCTGCAGCACGCCTTTACCCACCAGGTGACGGAACAGGTGGATATGGAGGAGCTGCGGCAGGCGGTGGCGTTGATGGATCGGCTGATCGCGAGGCTGGAAATCGATCCGTGGCGGCCCGCCTGATCCGCGGACCGCCACGCCGTTCATCCATCTTCGATCCGTCTACGACGACCTGGACTGGATCTCCCGCAGCAGGTCGGCGTCCGTCAGGGACTCGTCCCAGCCGGCGGGCAGTTCCAGTTCCACGGACGTCGCGCCGCCACTGGGCGTGCACACCACTCGGTAGCGGTCGGTGCCCTCCACGCGCGCGGCCTCGCTCTTTCCATCCTCCGAGAGCCCCGCGTAGGCCTCCACGCAGCTCCACGTCTTTCCGTCTTCGTCCATGACTTCGCGCGCCATCCCGTTCTCCTCGTTCGTGGTTGAGCGGCGAGAATGCGAGAGGCGCGCCATCCCCTCCACGAACCCCGCTCCGAGGACCCGCTCAGGTCAGCGCCATCTACTATCATCTGATCCTGATACGAAATCCGGCAAAAGAATTGGCACGCAGAGCAGCAGAGTCAGCAGAGAACGGCAGGTTTCCTCTGCTGACTCTGCTGCTCTGCGTGAGAATCTGTTTTTCTCCAACCAATCACTGTTTTCAAGGATTTGGTATCAGCCAAGCGAAGCGTATCTGCATCCCGTTTGGATCCAATCCCCCTGCCCTGCTGGAACGAGCGGGCGCCGCCGCAGCTGCAGGACGCAGGATGGCCCGCCCTCCGGGGGAAAGCGGGCCACGATGCTGTACGACGTGATCGGGATCGGCCCGCTGGCGCGTCTACAGGGGGCGGATCGCCGCGAGGTCCAGGTCGGGAAACGGCGGGAGGTCGTCCTCGTCCGCTTCCCAGGCGGGGCACCATCCGCCCGCGTCCACGATGTAGGGGGGCGTTCCGTGCACCGTGCACTCGCCCGGGGCGGCGCCGTCCGGCCCGTTCACCCTGGCGATGAAGAAGATGCACTCGTCGCACCGGTCGGTGCCGCCCCGGTCCGAGTAGCCGGCCGGCACCTCGCCCGGCTCCAGCTCCTCCGGCTGGCTCGCGTTCGACGGCGTTTGTCCGGCCGCGGGGCCGAAGTTCGTGTCGTCTACCATCTCGTCGTCTCGCACTCCGTGATCAGCTGCGGCGCCTGGACAGGCTGTGATAGGCGATCATCTTGTACACCAGCTTGGCGACCACGAAGTCCGGGGCCGCGTTGCCCCCCATGGGCGCCAGCTCCACCACGTCCACGCCCACCACGTTCTTTTCCTCGAACACGCGGCGCAGCAGCTTCATGGTGGGGTACCACGGCGGGCCGCCCGGCTCCGGCGTGCCCGTGGCCGGCATGAGCGACGGGTCGAAGTAGTCCACGTCGAAGGTGATGAACACGTCGTCGCCCAGCGCACTGAAGGCGCGGTCGATCCACGACGTGTCTTGCCACATCTCCTCGGCGAAGAGGGTGGTGATGCTCCCCTCGCGCTCGCGGATCAGCGCGCGCTCCTCGGACGTGATGGCGCGGATGCCCACCTGCACCAGGTCCGCGCGGTCGATGCACTGCGCCATCACCGCCGCGTGCGAGTACGCCGAGCCCTCGTACTCCAGCCGCAGGTCGCCGTGCGCGTCGAACTGCAGGATGGTCAGGCGGCGCCCTTCCGGCAGCCGGTCGGCATGCGCCAGCACCGGCGCGCTGGTGATGCTGTGCTCGCCGCCCAGCCCGATCACCAGCTTGTCGCCCGCGGCCTCCAGGATGGTGGCCATGCACTCGCGCAGCTCCGTGATCGCGGCCTCGGGCCCGGCGGAGGTCAGGTGCAGCGCCGGCAGCGTGTGCACGCCGATGCGCGGGCCGGGCTCGTCATCCAGCTCCTGGTCGTACAGCTCGATGAAGCGCGAGGCCTGGATGATGGCGTCGGGGCCCAGCTTGGTGCCGCCCTGGTAGCTGACGGTGCTCTCGTAGGGGATGGGGAGCACGACCACGCCGGCGTTCTGCCACGTGGCCGCGTCGCCCTCCAGGCCCAGGAAGTTGCGGGGAAGCTCCCAGGGAAGCTCCCGCAGCGCGGCGGGAATCTGCTCGCTCATCGATCCATCCGTCGGTTGGCCGTTCGTTGCCGGTCTCGGAAGCCCCGAAAAGAACGGGGCGGCGGGGCGGAGTCAAGCGGACGCACGGAGCGAGAGCATGCAATTCGGCATCGAACCGGGGGGGCGGAGTCCCGGTGCGCCCCCACCCGGGCTCGTAAACCTCGCCCACCCTCCCCCAAAACCCCCTGGGGGAGGGTTGAGGAGGGCGGGGTCCCGGTGCGGGGCGAAGCACCTGCATAGGTCCGACACCCGGCCAGCGCGAATGAATTCGCCGCAACGAACACACGAAGTCCGCCTGCGCGGACTGTCCGTCACGGGAGAGTGCCACGCCGGAACGGAGCCCGTGCACGAACAACCTCCCCCAGGTTTTTTTGGGGGAGGTCGCGAGGTGACGAGCGGGAGGGGGCGCCGACGGATGCCCGCCCCGGTGCACGAACCCCGCCCCACTCCCATTCGCAGTTCCGCCGGGTCCATCCCCCCTCTTCGACGAAGGGCCCGGAACGCAAACCGCCCCGCGAAATCCGGTCTCGCGGGGCGGGTTCGCATCCATCCAGCCGTCGATCAGCGCATGCCGTTCAGCCGTCGCGCGTCAGAACGTCAGTGCCGGGCAGGCAACGCCTTCGTACTTGAGCTCGATGCCGGCGGCGCGGCAGTCGGGGCACAGGCCGTACACCTCCAGCCGGTGCCGCGCGGGGATGAAGCCGTGCGACCGCGCCACCTCGTCCTGGATGCGCTGCACCTCTGGGCGGCGGAACTCCACCACCTTGCGGCAGTGCGTGCACACCAGGTGCTGGTGCCCGCGCTCCTGCCCAAACAGGTGCTCGTAGCGCTTGAACCCATCGCCGAAGTCGTGGTCCTGCACCAGCCCGCTGCGGACGAGGATCTCCATCGTCCGATAGATGGTGGCCTTGCCGATGCGCTCGCCCCGCTGCTTGAGCTGCGCCTCGATCTCCTCCACCGACAGGTGGTCGGGAGAGGTGAACACCACGTCGGCGACCACCTCGCGCTGCTGCGTGACCGGCAGCCCCTGCAGGCGCAGGTAGCGCCGAAAGAGGTGCAGGTACGGCGAGGACGTCACGGTTTCTTCTACGGCGGCCATTCAGGTCCCCTGCTCGGCGGGAGGCGATGCGCTCCCTAACGATAATGATTCCTGATTGGCCGGGTCAAGCACCACACCCGCCAGCTCCGCCAAAAGCATCGTCCAGGCGTGCACGTTTCCGCCCGTTTCGCGCACGTCCGGCGTCTCGGGAACGTCCAGCCGGTGCAGCACGCCCTCGATGATGCGGTCGATGCGGTCCAGCGGCACCGTCCCCACCTCCGCCAGCTCGTCCGTGCGCACGGGCGGGCCCTTGGACTGCGGATCCAGCACGTAGTTCAGCGTGTGGATCGTCCGTGCGCGCCCGTCCGCATCCCCCTCCGGAAACGACGACAGCACGGCCAGCCCGCTTTCCTTGGCCCCCACCGCCCGGGCGGAAAAGAGCCACACGGCGTCCACCCGATCCGGCGGCAGCCGCTCCGCGATGGCGCCGAGGGCCGACGCCAGCGTGGGG
>DASQZE010000203.1:0-1958 GCA_035638875.1 Longimicrobium sp. | reverse complement strand
CTTCGCCGCCGTCATGAACCTGGACGGCGTGGAGTACGCCCACCGGTTGTTCTCGACGATGATCACCAGCGGCAGCTTCTGCACGGCGGCCAGGTTCACGCCCTCGTGGAACGCGCCGGTGGATGTGGCCCCGTCGCCGATGTAGACCATCCCCACCCGGTCCTGGCGGCGCTGCCTGAAGGTGAGCGCCACGCCGGCCATCACGGGGATCAGGTCGCCCAGCGGCGAAATCTGCCCGATGAAGCCGCGCTGGTAGTCCGTGATGTGGATGTTGAGCTCCTTGCCGCGCGCCAGCGAGTCGGCCTTGGCCATGTACTGGCGCACCACCTCCACCGGCTGCGCGCCGATGGTGAGCATCGACCCCAGGTTGCGGATGAGCGGCGAGAGCATGTCGCCGGTACCGTCCTCGCGGCGGCGCAGGGCAAAGGCGCTGGCCACGGACTCGCCCTCCTGCCCCAGCGAGCGGAACAGCCCGCCGATGACCTTGCTCTGCTTGAAGAGCAGCTCGAGCTTTTCCTCGAGGCTGCGGGTGAGGCGTACCAGCCGGTACATCTCCAGGAGCTGCTCGCGCGAGAGCCCGTGGGGAATGGCGGTGGCGCGTGCCTTGGTCTTGTTCCGCATGCTCGTTGACGTCGTCTCGGCACGGGCACGGGCGCGCGCGAACGCCACCCGGCCAGAAGCGCGACAACTTGGCCCCGCGCGCCCGGCGCGTCAAGCAACGACCCGTGCGAAAGTGCGGGAGTGCGAAAGTGCGAAGGTGATTTTGTTCAATCGCTGTGCGATTTTGGACGCCACGTAGATCGTCCGTCTGGCAACCTTGCACCGGGTTTCACGATTCATCTTCCACACGGCGTTTTGCCGCCTCACGCCGAGGACGTAGAACTGCGGAGACGACAAGGATGGACTCACACAGAGGGAACGGAGGGAACAGAGGAACTTCCGTCGTCCTCTGTTCCCTCTGTTCCCTCCGTGTGCGATTGCTGTTGCTGGTGTCGTGTTCTCCGCGTCCTCTGCTCCGCAGCGTGCACGTCTTTTCCTCGTACATGACGGAACGAAAGCGGCGCCCCGCATCCATCGCGGGGCGCCGCTTTTCGTCATCTCCCGGAGCCCGAGCTACTCCGTCTCGGACGTGGCCGACTCGCGCTTGGGCGCTTCCGCGTCGCGCTCATTGCGGCGCTCGTTGCGCTGCCCCTGCTCGGAGCCGCGGCTGCCGCGCGACTCGGCGTTCTGCGCGGCCGTCGGCGGAACCAGGCGGCGGTTGGGGATATCCCACTGGCCGTCGGTGCCGGCCCGGCCCGCGCGCCAGCGCTCGCCCAACGTGGGCGCCGGATCGAACGGGTGGCCGTACTTCTTGTCCAGGTAGAAGTTGGCGATCTTGGACGCCAGGGGCGCCGCCGCGTCACCATGCAGGCCGTGCTCCACGATCACCGCGATGGCGATGTCCGGGCTGCCGCCGGGGCGCCCCGCAAAGCCCGTGAACCAGCCGTGGTCCGGACCCTGGGAGTTCTGCGCCGTGCCCGTCTTGCCGTACAGCTTGTAGCGCGCAAGGCTGCTCTGCAGGGCCGTGCCGTCCGGCTCCGTCACCAGCCGCAGCCCCTCCCACAGCGCCTCCAGCCCCTTGGCGTCCAGCCCCAGGTCAATCCCCGGCGCGGCGTTGCGCGTGCTGTCCGTGGTCACCAGGTGCGGCGGCGGCGCCGTGCCGTTGCCCGCAATGGCGCTGTAGACGTACGCCATGCGCAGCGGCGTCTGCGAGTTGGGGCCCTGGCCAATGGCCAGGCTCATCACGTCCGAGGGCACCGCGGGAACCCCGAAGCGTTCCTTGTACCAGTCCAGCCCCGAGGGAAAGATCCCCGGCTTCTCCGCCGGCAGGTCGATCCCCGTGCGCGAGGTAAAGCCCAGCCGCGCCCCGGCCCGGGTGAGCTCCGACAGCCCGATGCGGATGCCCACCTGGTAGAAGT
>DASQZE010000202.1:0-4444 GCA_035638875.1 Longimicrobium sp. | reverse complement strand
ATCTTCCCGAACTCCTCGTGCTGCCGGAGCGCCCACCCCTCGCTGAAGTTCCAGTACTTGGACGAGTTGAAGAAGTAGTCGAACCCCGCGGACTTGAGCGCGCGCACGTCCTCCACGGGCGCGCCCAGCGTTTCCGCGAAGAAGACGGCCTCCGGATCGGCGGCCTTCGCCTCCGCGATCAGGAACGACCACAGCTCCGCGGGCACCTTGTACGCCGCGTCGCAGCGGAATCCCGTAAAGCCGAGCGCAATCCCCTCGCGCACCAGCTCCGCCCAGTAGCGCCACAGCGCATCGCGGCCGTGATTGGTGCGGTTGTCGATCTCCGCCAGGTCGCCCCAGACCGTCCGCTTCGATGGATCGTCCGGATCCACCGCGAACGAGCTGCGCACCTCGCCGTTCTCCCACGCGTACCAGCCGGGATGCTCCTGGATGAGCGGCGAGTCCCTGGACGTGTGGTTGACCACCAGGTCCATAACGGGCTTCATCCCCAGCTCGGCGATGCGGCCCAGCGCCTCGCGCAGCGGTTCCAGCGATGCCGGGTCCGCGCCGGCGGGGACGAACAGGGGGTTCAGCCGGCGGAAGTCCTTGACCGCATAGAGGCTGCCGGAAAAGCCCGGGTAGTGCCAGGGATTCAGGTACAGCCAGTCGAAACCCATCTCCCGCGCGCGCCGGGCGTGCTCTGCCCAGCGCGTCGTGGGGCCGACGAGGCGCGGAAACAGGTTGTAGATCAGGGGCGGATTCACGCGCGGCCCCCCAGGATGGCGCGAATCCCCTCCACCGGCACCCACAGCCAGTCCGGGCGGTTGTTCATCTCGTAGCCCAGCTCGTACACGGCCTTTTCCAGCTCCAGCACGGCCAGCGCCCGCGCCAGCACGTCCGGGTCGCTCGGGATGATGCGCGAGCCCGCGGCCGTCCCCACGTAGGCGTTCAGGAAGAGCGAGCGCGCCTCCGTCTCCCACGCGTGCGCCCAGCGCTCCAGCGACATGCGCACGCGCAGGTCGTCCGTCTGGTAGCCGTGCAGGGCCACGCGCACGGCGTAGTTGAACGAGCGCAGCATGCCCGCCACGTCGCGCAGCACCGTCTGCTTGCCGCGGCGCTCCGCCAGCGGCCTGGCCGGCTCGCCCTCGAAGTCCAGCACGTACCACTCGCTGCCGCCCGGCGCGTCCTGATTGCCGCGCAGCACCTGGCCCAGGTGGTAGTCGCCGTGGATGCGCACCTTGACCGTCTCGTCGCGCAGGGCGCGCAGGTCCTCCGCCCTGTGCCGCACGTCCGGCGCGGCGCGCACCACCTCGCGCAGCCCCTCCTGCAGGGCGGCGGGGAAGGAGCCGGGGATGGCCTCCAGCTGCCGCCCCAGGTCCGAGAGCACCGTATCCACCTGCTTGCGGAAGCCCTCGATGGCCCGCTGCAGGTCGTCTTCGCCGATGGGCTCCGGCGCGAACGCCGGGTCGTCATCCACCGAAGCGAGCGCCAGGTGCATGCGCGCCGTTGTCTCGCCCAGCCGCGTGATGGCTGGAAAGAACTCGCCCGCCATGCGCCGCACGGCCTCGCGCCCGGACTGCGTCTCCGGGTCCGCCGCGCTCCGGCTGGCGGCGCTGAGGTACCGGTCCAGCGCCTTGAGGGCCACGCTCCACGCGTCGCCGCCGTTGGGGACGAACTCGAACACGCCGGCCACCGCGTGCGCCTCGCCGTCCGCCGGCGTGTAGTCCAGCCAGCCCGCCAGCGCGGGGACGGAGCGGAAGCCCGCGCGTTCCACCAGGAAGCGCGTGACCTCCAGGTCGGGGTTGATGCCGCCCTCCAGCTTGCGGAACACCTTCATCACCAGCTGGTCGTTGAAGATGATGGAGGTGTTGCTCTGCTCCACCCCCATCATCCGCACGGGCCCGCGGGGCGCATCCGCCGTATCCACCGCCCCGGTCACGTGCCCCGCGAAGGCACCCGTGCGGCCCGGAATGCGCGACTCGTCCAGGATCGCCCCCAGCAGCGCGCCCGCCACGCGCCGGTCGGCCAGCGCCTCGTAGACGCGCGCCTCGCCCCGCAGCGTGGCGTGCGTGACGATGGGCTCCGGCCCTTCGCCCTTCGCCCCGACGGGGTGAAAGGTGGCCGGGAGCAGGTACAGGTCCTTGCCGCCCTCCACGAAGCGCACGTCCAGCAGCGCCAGCACGATGTTGGGCGCGCGCTCCGCCTGCAGCACGCCGTGGTCGTGCAGGCAGATCTCGTTCAGCTCGCGGGCCTTGTCGCGGAACCAGCGCTGGCGCAGCAGCCACTCGCGCGGCAGGGCGCTGAAGGTCTCCGCCACGGCCTGCGGGTCCGCCACGAGCTCGGCCTCGTGCGCGGCCCACTCGTCGGGCATCGTCCAGAACTCCTCCTCGCCCGCCGCGCGCACCTGCCGCAGGGCGAACCAGAAGAAGCCGTACGGGCCCAGGGTGATGGCGTACGGCGTCTCGTCCACCAGGGGGAACGCCGTCTCGCCCAGCAGCTCCACGGGGGTGTAGCCCGCGTACGGGGCCAGGTCCAGCTGCACGGCCTGCGCGGACGCGGACAGGTTGTTGACGACGAGGATCACGTCGCCCTGGTATTCGCGCAGGTACACCAGGACGTGCGGGTTGGCCGGCTCCAGGAACGTGATGCTGCCGCGGCCGAACGCCCGGTGCTGCTTGCGCACGCGGATGATCCGCTTGGTCCAGTTGAGCAGCGAGTTGGGCGAGTGCTCCTGCGCCTCTACGTTCACGGCCTGGAATCCGTAGACGGCGTCGCTGATGGCGGGCAGGTACAGCCGCTCCGGCTGCGCGCGGCTGAAGCCCGCGTTGCGGTCCGGCGACCACTGCATGGGGGTGCGCACGCCGTCGCGGTCGCCCAGCCACACGTTGTCGCCCATCCCGATCTCGTCGCCGTAGTAGATGATGGGCGACCCGGGCATGGTGAACAGGATGGAGTTCAGCAGCTCGATCTTGCGGCGGTCGTTCTCCATCAGGGGCGCCAGCCGGCGGCGGATGCCCAGGTTGATGCGCATCCGCGGGTCTGCCGCGTACTCGCGGTACATGTAGTCGCGCTCCTCGTCGGTCACCATCTCCAGGGTGAGCTCGTCGTGGTTGCGCAGGAACATGCACCACTGGCAGTCGTCCGGAATGGCCGGCGTGCGCTCGATGATCTCTACGATGGGCTTCCGGATCCCCTGCCGCACCGCCATGAAGATCCGCGGCATCAACGGGAAGTGGAACGCCATCTGGAACTCTTCGCCGTTGGGCCCGAAGTACGGCCGCACGTCCTCGGGCCACTGGTTGGCCTCCGCGAGGAGGACGCGGCCCGGATACTTGGATTCCAGCCGGACGCGGAACTCCTTGAGGATGTCGTGCGTCTCCGGCAGGTTCTCGCAGATGGTGCCTTCGCGCTCGATCAGGTACGGCACGGCGTCGGCGCGAAAGCCGTCCAGCCCGCGCTCCAGCCAGTACTCCATCACCTGGAACATGGTCTCCTTGACCACGGGGTTGTCCCAGTTCAGGTCCGGCTGGTGGCTGAAGAAGCGGTGCCAGTAGTACTGCCCCGCCACGGGGTCCCACGTCCAGTTGCTGGGCTCCGTGTCGGTGAAGATGATGCGCGCTTCCTTGTACAGCGTATCGTCGTCGCTCCACACGTAGAAGTCGCGCTCGGGGCTCCCCTTGGGGGCGCGGCGGGCGCGCTGGAACCAGGCGTGGTCGCTGGATGTGTGGTTGAGCACCAGGTCGGCGATGACCTTCAGTCCGCGCTTGTGCGCCTCGTCCAGGAACTGCTGCACCTCGTCGAGGGTGCCGTAGTTGGGATGGATGCCGTAGTAGTCGGCGATGTCATAGCCGTCGTCGCGCAGTGGCGACGGGTAGAACGGCAGCAGCCAGATGACGTCCACGCCGAGCCCCGCCACGTAGTCCAGCCGCTGGATCAATCCCGCGAAGTCGCCGACCCCGTCGTTGGACGAGTCCTGGAAGGCCTTGACGTGCAGCTCGTAGAAGACGGCATCCTTGTACCACAGCGGGTCGGCGCTCAACGCGGGGCTCCCTGTTTCCGGGTCTCGGTGTGTGTGATCCGCGCCCTGGGGCGAAGCTCGTACGCGGGCGCTCGACTGCGTGGCAGGACCGGCCCGGCGGCCCGCCCGGCTGCAGGAAGTGCGCCGGGGGTGGGGGCAGGAGATAGAACGTTGGATGTACGTCAACTCCCCACCTCGCCGGGAGGGCCGCCGGCTAGGGTGCGGCGGCTAGGGCGCGTGGGAGGATGGGTGGTGCACCGTGGCCAGGCGTCACCGCCTGGCCCACGTGCATTCGGCCGGCGGGAATCAAGGAGACGGCCGTCCCTCCAATAGCTCAGCGGGCGCACGGCTAAGGGGCGGAGCGCCTTCGCGCGCCGATCAGCGGCAAAGGGACATCACGGGGGGCGCTCATCATCTGCGCTCAGCTACTTTTTCACCACCTATCTC
>DASQZE010000201.1:0-6865 GCA_035638875.1 Longimicrobium sp. | reverse complement strand
CGTCTCCACCGACGGCACGGATGACGTGCCCCCCTCCGTGCAGGTGCGCGACGCGGCCAGCGGGCGCGTGCTGCTGGCGGCGGAGGTGGAGACCCCCGTCCGCGCCCTCACCGTGGGGCCCGACGGCACCCTGTACGGCCTGGGGAACGGCGTGGTGCGGCTCCGGCACGGACCCGAGGGGCTGCGGCGCGTGTGGGCCCAGTCGCCGGACGTGCGCGGCGCCGAAGGGCTGCTGGAGCTGCGGATGGATCCATCGGGGGCGCGGGTGGCCGTCTTTGGACGGGGCAGGGGGGCGCGGCTGGCGGTGCTGGATGCGCGCACGGGCAGGGTCCTGGGGCAAACGACGGCGCCCCTCGACGCCGCGTTCGGCATGGAGGGACGCCTGTACCTGCTGGAATCCGGGGCCGTGCGGGTAATGCGCTAGGGCTCAGTGCCCCAGGTCGCTGCCGCCCGTGCCGGAGCGCTGCATGTAGTAGCCCGCCACGATGAACGGCAGCGAGTTCAGGCCCAGGCTGGCCAGCGCGGCGTACACCAGCGGCATGTTGCGGAGAAAGATTCCCGCGAACAACCCCGCGATGGCGGGAAGGGTGATCAGGACGGCGCCGATCAGGGCGAACTTCATGGTCCGTCTCCAGAGTGTTTTCCAAAGGATCGTGTGCGTTCGTGCGCGCCAAGCTATGCGCGGGGCAGGCACACGGGCAAGAGCCGTACGGCAGGTGCGGTGCCACGCCGTCCGCCGGCATCGTCCATCCGGGGGATGGACGGGCCGGGACCGATGCGCCGGCCCGTACGCCAGTTTCACGCAGGTGACGCAGAGCCGAACCGGGAGGACGCAGAGAAAAGCCGGGGCGATGGGGGCGGGAGATCCTACGCTTGCCGGAGCAGTTCTCCGCGTCCTCGTCGTTTCCCCTCCCCGCCCGCTGCGTGAATCGGTCGTTCGCCCCGGCGAACTCCAGGCCGGGGCGCGGGGCCGCGCCGCAGGCCCGCGAGGGGCGACACCGGGGGGGATGACGGGGGTTCTGCATCTCACGTTTTCCGCTCGTCCCTGAAGGTCCTGGGGCGAGGAGACGACTGGGGTCGTGCGGGTGCGAATGATTGCGGAACAACGGGAGCGATACGAACGCGCCGCGTCATGCCATTCGTCCCTCCATGTTTGCGTCACTGCGCGCGAGTACTCTATATTCCGCGGGTTATCCATCAGCCATAGAAACACACCGCCCCAAACGGCTTCTTTGAAGGTTCTCCTCCTCGATGCGGACCGCAGCGTCGGTCGAACGCTCGAACCGGAGCTGGACGACGCGGAGCTTCATTCCGCCCAGTCCCTGTCCGAGGGGCTTCGGATGATCGCGTCCGGAAGCTGGGACCTGATCCTGCTCGACGCCGATTTTTCCGGCGCCGGGCTGGAGATCCTGGGCCGCCTGCACGAGGAAGGCGGGATGGCGCCCGTGGTGCTGCTCACGGCACGTCCCACCATGGACCTGGCCATGGAGGCCATCCGCCAGGGCGCCCACGACGTCCTTCCCAAGCCGCTGCCCCGCGGCCGCGTGCGCGAGATCCTGCTGGGCGTGGAGGAGATCAAGCGCCTGCGCCCGCTGCCCGAAGCCGGCGGGGACAGCGGGGCCATCGTGGGCGCCAGCCCGCAGATGATGGGCGTCTTCAAGTCCATCGCCCGCGCGGCCACGAGCGACGCCACCGTGCTGGTGCTGGGGGAAAGCGGCACGGGCAAGGAGATGGTGGCGCGGGTGCTCCACGCCCGCTCCAAGCGCTCGCGGGGCCCGTTCGTGGCCATCAACTGCGCCGCCATCCCCGAGAACCTGCTGGAAAGCGAGCTCTTCGGGCACGAGAAGGGCGCGTTCACGGGCGCCATCGGCCGGCGCATCGGCCGGTTCGAGCGGGCGCACGGCGGCACGCTGTTCCTGGACGAGATCGGCGACATGTCCATGGCGCTGCAGAGCAAGATCCTGCGGGCCATCCAGGAGCGCGAGGTGGAGCGCGTGGGCGGCGGCAACCCCGTCTCCATCGACGTGCGCATCGTGGCGGCCACCAACCGCGACCTGCAGCAGGCCGTGCGCGACGGGCGTTTTCGCGAGGACCTGTACTACCGCCTGGCCGTGGTGACGGTGATGCTGCCGCCCCTGCGCGAGCGGGGCAGCGACCTGGACCTGCTCTCGGTCCACTTCATCGCGCACTACGCGCGCGAGCACGGCCGGCCCGTGCGCGCGGTGGCCGAGGAGGTGTTCAACGTGCTGCACCGCCATCCCTGGCCCGGCAACGTGCGCCAGCTGCGCAACGCCGCCGAGCGCGCCGTGGTCATGGCCGACGGCGAGATCCTGCTGCCGCAGCACCTGCCGCTGGACATCCTGAACCCGCCCGAGTCCGCGCAGGCCAGCGGCGCCCCGGGGCCCGCCGAGCCCCCGCTGGTGACGCTGGAAGAGATGGAGAAGCGGATGATCCGGCGCGCCCTGCGCGAGACGTCCAACAACGTCACCGTCGCCGCCGAGCGCCTGGGCATCCATCGCAACACCCTGCGGCGCAAGATCACGGACTACGGCATTGAACAGAGCTGATACGTGAGTGGCAGGCGGCTTGCAAATTCCGCGGCCACTCGTTCACCCGTGCACGGGCAGGCACCGGCCTGCACCGTTCACGTGCACACCGCACACATCTGGTGCGGCGCATGAAGGGCCCCGATGGGACCAGGGCTTGGTCCTATTGGCTGCAACGTGTTATGTTGCAGTCGCTTGCCGTGCAGTGCCCTCGCAGGACACCCGCGGTACGCTCCGTGCTCAGCGTGCGGCATCCCCTCCCTTTTAAACACCCCGGAGGACCTGAATGACCCTCTCCATCCGCAGGCTTGGACTTTCGCTCGCGCTGTTCCTTTCGGTACTGAGTACGGGCTGCTCCGACGCGGCGCGGACGCCCCTGTCGGCAGAGCCCACCGGACCGTCGCTCAGCACGAGCGACATGCAGCCGCTGGCCCGCTTCAACAAGAAGCCGCAGGTGAACGTCGCCTGGGCCAAGAAGTGGATCGGCCCGGAGGGCGGCCGCCTGGACTTCATGGGATTCGCCATCGAGGTGCCGGCGGGCGCGGTGAGCAAGGTAACGATGTTCTCCATCCGGCTGCCGGTGGACCCCAACGGCAGCGAGCACGTGCTGGCGGAGTTCGGGCCGCACGCGGTGCCCTTCGCCCGTCCGGTGGTCATCGAGCTGCCTTACCGCGGTACGTCCATCGAGGGCACCGCCGCCCCGACGATCGTGTGGTGGAACGAGGGCTGGACGAACGTGGGCGCCACCCTTACGGGCGACGGCCTGCGCCTGCGCACGGTGACGGACCACTTCTCCACCTACGCGACGCTCGACGCGCGCGGCGGCGGCACCATGCTTACTTCCGGCGGCTGAACTGGCTGCCGTGCCTCGCAACGAAGCCACCGTCGAGGAGCTCCTCGGGCTCCTCCCCGACGTGGACGAGCTGGAGCTGCTGCGCCTGCGCATCATCGCCGGCGCCGTGCCCGATCCGGGCAAGGCGTGGGACAGCTCAAGCGCGTACGCCACCGTCGACAAGCGGATCGTCTCTGCCGACGAGGTAGACCGCGCGGTCCGCCACGCGGAGGAGAGCCTGCGCGCGTACGTGGCTTCGCTGTACGAGGGGATGCGTCCCGTGTTCCACGCCTTTTTTGAAGGGCGCGGGGACGATTCCGCCCAGCACCTCATCACCCTGGGCGAGGAGCTGGAATCCGGCGGGCGGCTCAAGGGCGCGCGCCAGATCTACCGTACGGCCCTTTCGCTCACGCTTCCCAACCTGGACAAGTCCACGCAGATCCTGGCGCTGCGCCGCATGGGCCGCGTGTCGCTGTCGCTGGGGGACTTTCGCGAGGCGGGGCAGCACTACGAGCGCAGCGCGCAGCTCGCCCGCGACGTGGGTGACATGCGCGGCGAGGTGGTGGCGCGCACGGGTATCGGCAACGTGCTGGTGTGGCAGGGCCGCTGGAGCGACGCGGAGCGCCACTACCGCGAGGCGCTGGCGCTGCTGGAAGCGGCGGAGGGCGCCCAGCCCAGCCTGGAGCGGGCGCAGCTGTGCAACAACCTGGGCAACATCAGCGCCCGGATGGAGCGGCTGGACGAGTCGGAAGGGTACCTGGCGGAGGCCCTGGCGTTCTGGCGGACGGTGTCGTCGCCGCTGGACCTGGCCGTGTGCTACATCCACTATGCCCACCTGCGCGAGCGGCAGGAGCGCTACGACGACGCCCGCGCGTTCTACGAGCAGTCGCTGGAGCTTCCGGTTCCGCCCGCGGTGCAGTGCGCCCTGGCCACGGACCTGGCGGAGCTGTGCCTGCACGACGGGCACCTGTCGCAGGCGGAAGACTGGGGCCGCGCGTCTGAGGAGCACGCCATCCGTTCCGGCTCCGCCTACACGCTGGGACGCATGTACCAGGGGCGCGGCAACATCGCCCGGGCCCGCGGCGACGAGGACGGCTTCAACTTCTTCGAGAAGGCGCTGGAGATCGCCCGCGACAGGGGGTATCCGTTCCTGGAGGCGGAGACGCTGCGCGACTACGCAATGCTGCGCCGGCACATCGGCGGGCTTGAGGAGGCGCAGGCGTACGTGGAGCGCTCCCGGGACCTGTTCACGCAGCTCGGCTCGTCGCAGAACGTGGCCGATGCAGAGCGGGTGCTGGAGGAGATCCGCGCCGAGCGCGCGGCCGAGGAAGGCGCACCCCCCACGCCCCTGGCGGCCGCGGGAGACTGAGCGGCGGACGCGTCCCTCCGCGTCCGGACGGCAGGCGAACGGCGGGGTTCCCCAGGCGGGCGCCCGGCCGTTTTTCGCGCCCCCTCCACCGGCCCGAACATTGCCCCTCCCCCGCGGTACAAGGCTCCCGGACCGTCGCCCGCCGGAGCCGGGCGAGGAGCTCGAAACGCACACCAGGCAATTCCTTGAGCCGCAGGCGCATCTTCCCCGCTTTCCATCCCCGGACGCTGGCCCTGCTGGCCGTGTTTGGGGCCGCCGCCGTCCCGGCGGCGGCGCAGGAAGGGGAGCGCCCGGCGGCCGCGGACTCCGTTCCGCCGCTGGACGTGGTGCTGGTGCGGGAGACGGCCTGCCGCGAGGGCGCGGTGGTGTCCGAGATCTACGTGGACAACGGGTCCGTGTTCGAGGTGGGGAGCGAGGACCTGGACGCGCGCTTCAACTGGGCGTACCGCGCCGCCAACCGCATGCACGTGCGCACGCGCGAGGCCGTCATCCGCCGCGAGCTGCTGTTCAAGGCGGGCGACTGCTACGTGCCGGCCTTGCTGCAGGACAGCGAGCGCCTGCTGCGCAGCCTGCCCTTCATCGCCGACGCGGACGTGTTCGCCGTTCCGCAGCCGGACGGCAGCTACCACGTGGTGGTGGAGACGCGCGACGACTGGTCCATGCGGCTGGAGCCGCAGTGGGACAACGACGACGGCGGGATGGCCCTCACGGGGGTGGAGCTGCGCGAGGACAACCTGTTCGGCAGCGGCCAGCACGTGTCGGCGTACTACAAGGAGTACCAGGGCGAGCGCGTCTACGGCGCGGAAGTAGGCACGCGGCAGCTGCTGGGCACGGTGCTGGACGCGGAGCTGGGCGTGGCCCGCACGCCCGTGGGCGTGTCGGTGGTCCAGCGCCTGTCCTACCCCTTCCGCGGCGAGAACGGCCGCTGGGCGTTCCGGCAGCAGATCGAGCACCTGGAGCGCAACTTCGAGTTCTTCGTGCCGCGCGACGATGGGCCGGGGGTGCAGCGCCGCTTCTTTGCCGAGCGGCGCCGCTCGTTCGACGTGGGCTCCGTCATGCGGCTGGGCCGGCGCGGAAACCTGACCCTGTTCGGGGTGGCGCTGGCGGGGGAGTGGACGGAGTACCCGCGCGACTACCTGTCCACGGACGGCGGTGGCGACACGCCCATGACGCAGCAGGCGCCCGGCGATCCCGACGTCCCCCTGGTGACGGGGCTGGACACCGTTTCCAGCGTGCGGGTGGTGTTCCTGGCCGGCCAGCGCAACGTGTACTTTCAACGCCGCCGCGCCCTGGACGCCGTGCGCGGCACGGAAGACGTGCGGCTGGGCGTGGAGGCCGAGGTCGCCGTCGGCCGCAGCCTGTCCGCGTTCAGCGACGACGACGACCTGATGGTGGACGTGGGCTTTTCCTTCGCCGGGGCGCCCGTGCGCAGTGTGGTGGCGGGGGTGCGCGCCACGGCCAGCGGGCGGCGTGACTTCGGCGCGGAGGCGGGCTCGTTCGAGTGGCGCAGCGTGTTCGGGCAGGCGGATGGATGGGCGTACTGGCGGCCGTCGGACGCGTCGCGGCACACCTTCGTGGTCGCGGGATCGATGGTGGGCGGATGGCGGACGACGGTGCCCTTTCAGCTCACGCTGGGGAACCGCGCCGGCCTGCGGGGCTTTCCCACGCACGCGTATCCCGGCGAGCGGCGGATGGTGGGGACGGTGGAGCACCGCGCCTACCTGGGCTGGCCGTATCCGCGCCTGTTCGACGTGGGGACGGCGCTGTTCGTGGATGGGGGCAAGATCTGGGAGGGCGGCGACACGTACGGCGAAACGTCGCCGTGGGCCACCAGCCTGGGCGCGGGGCTGCGGCTGGCGTTCCCCCCCGGGTCGAGGCGCACGTACCGGCTGGACATCGCCGTGCCGGTGACCCGCGGATACTCGGCGCGGGACGTGGTCTTCACCTTTGGCGTGGGCCAGGCCATCGGCCGCGACCAGGGCGACGATTCGCAGCTTCGCCGCAGCAGCCGGCGCGGGGTTTCCGCGTCGCTCTTCAACTTCCCGAACTGATGGACGGAAGTGCGTGAGTGCGTGAGTGCGAAAGTGCGAAAGTGCGAAAGTGCGAAAGTGCGAAAGT
>DASQZE010000200.1:0-6560 GCA_035638875.1 Longimicrobium sp. | reverse complement strand
CAGCCTGGCGACCACCGAGCGGCGCCCCCACCCGCTCGATTCCTCGCGACCTCCCCCAAACACCCCTGGGGGGAGGTGGAACAGCGGTCCGTGCACCGAAGCGAGCTTCGTGCACCGGCGGAGAGCCCCCTCCCCCCGGCCCCCTCCCCCGCTTCGCGGGCAGGAGGGGGAGAACTTCATCGCAGGGGAACCCTGCGGACGCGCCGGTGAGCTCGTCGAAGTCTACACCCCCTCCCGCGCAGTTTGCGGGAGGGGGTGTACGAGCCTAAGCGAGGCCAGGGGCGGGCCATCCTCGCCCGCGCACCACCCTCCGCTCACCCGATGAAGCTACTTTCGCACTTTCGCACTTTCGCACTCCCGCACTTTCGCACTGCCCTTCAGACCGCCGCCCCCTGCGCCTCCAGGATGGGCGCCAGCCACTGCCCCGTCAGGCTTTCCGGCACGCGCGCCACGTCTTCGGGGCGGCCCATGGCGACCACGCGGCCACCGTCCGGGCCCGCGCCGGGGCCCAGGTCCACGATCCAGTCCGCCGTCTTGATCACGTCCAGGTTGTGCTCGATGAGCACCACCGTGTGCCCCGCGTCCGCCAGGTCGCCCAGCACGCGCAGCAGCTTCTTGATGTCGTCCATGTGCAGGCCGGTGGTCGGCTCGTCCAGGATGTACAGCTTCTTCCCGCCGCGCCGCGCGCCCATGGCCAGCTCGCGCGCCACCTTGATGCGCTGCGCCTCGCCGCCCGAGAGCGTGGGCGCCGGCTGGCCCAGGCGCAGGTAGCCCAGCCCCACCTGCTGCAGGTGCCACAGCACCTCGCCCAACCGGTCCGCGTGCAGAAAAAAGCGGATGGACTCGTCCACCGTCATCTCCAGCACGTCGCGGATGGACTTGCCGCGGTACTTCGCCTGCAGCACCTCCGGCTTGAAGCGGGCCCCGCCGCACGTCTCGCAGGGCACGAAGACGTCGGCCATGAACACCATCTCCACCTGCACCTGCCCCTCGCCCTTGCACGCCTCGCAGCGCCCGCCGGCCACGTTGAACGAGAAGTGCCCGGGCCCGAACCCCAGCCGCTTGCTGTCCGGCAGGGAGGCAAAGATGCGCCGCACCTCGTCGTACGCCTTGATGTACGTCACGGGATTGCTTCGCGGCGTGCGGCCGATGGGCGACTGGTCCACCAGCACCACCTCGCGCAGCAGCCCCACGCCGGCCAGCCGGTCGTACGCGCCCACCGTCTCGCCCAGGTGACGCTTGGCCGACGTCTCGCCGCCGGACAGGTCGCGCTCCACGGCGCGGTACAACACGTCGTGCACCAGCGTGCTCTTGCCCGAGCCGGACACCCCCGTGACCACCGTCAGCGCGCCCAGGGGAAAGATGGCCGCGTCGCCCTGCAGGTTGTGCTCGCGCGCGCCCTCCAGCCGCAGCTTGGGCCCTTCCACGGGCCGCCGCCGCGCGGGGATCTCGATGCGCTCGCGGCCGGACAGGTAGCGCCCCGTGAGCGTGTCCGCCTCCAGCATCTCCGCCAGCGTGCCCTGGAACATCAGCTCGCCGCCCAGCTCGCCGCTCCCCGGCCCCAGCTCCACCAGGTGGTCCGCCAGCCGCATGGCCTCGGGGTCGTGCTCCACCACGATGACCGTGTTGCCGTGGTCGCGCAGGCGCACCAGCAGGCGCAGCAGCTTGTCGTTGTCCGCCGGGTGCAGGCCGATGGTGGGCTCGTCCAGCACGTACAGCGTATCCACCAGCCGCGACCCCAGCGCGTTGGCCAGGGAGATGCGCTGCGCCTCGCCGCCGGACAGCGTGCGCGTCTGCCGCTCCAGCGTCAGGTACCCCAATCCGACATCGACGAGAAAGCCGACGCGCGAGTCCAGCTCCTTGAGGATGCTGTCCGCGATCTCCCGCTCCTGCTCGCTCAGCGGCGGATCGGGGCACTCCGCGCCCGTGCGCCCGTCGCGCATGGCCCGCAGCCAGGGCATCAGCCGGCCCAGGGGAAGCGCGCTGACCTCCGCGATGTTGCGGCCGCCCACGCGGATGCGCAGCGTCTCCGGGCGCAGCTTGGCGCCGCCGCACAGGGGGCACTCCTGCGCGCTCTGGTACTGGCGGATGAAGACGCGGATGTACTGCTTGTACCGCTTCTCGTCCAGGTCGCCGAAGAAGTCGTGCACGCCCTGAAAGCCGCGCGTGCCGTGCAG
Source organism: Longimicrobium sp. (assembly GCA_035638875.1). GTDB lineage: Bacteria > Gemmatimonadota > Gemmatimonadetes > Longimicrobiales > Longimicrobiaceae > Longimicrobium. The sequence goes on along the minus strand of DASQZE010000200.1, from coordinate 4,383 downwards.
CACCGCGTTGCGGAACTTCTCCGGCAGCTCGCTCCACGGCGCATCGAACGAGACGCCCTCCCTGGCGGCGAACTGCGCCAGCTTGGTGCGCCGCGTCTCGTAGCGCGGCTTGCTCCACGGGTCCACGGCCCCCTCGCCCAGCGAGCGCGTGGAATTCGGGACGATGAGCGAGTCGTCGAAGCGCAGCACCGCGCCAAAGCCCGTGCACTCAGGACAGCTGCCGTACGGGTTGTTGAAGCTGAACAGCTGCGGCGACGGCGTCAAGAACTCGATGGCCGGGTGGTCCGGGCAGCGGAACCGCTCCGTGAACCGCAGCTCCGGCTGCCCCACGGGGACGACGATGGCCTCGCCCTCGCCTTCCGTGAACGCCATCTGCAGCGAGTCCGCCAGGCGCGCCGTGTCGTCGGGATCCGCCTTGATCCGGTCCACGATCACGAGCAGCTGGCCCGCCCTGGTGAGGTCCACGCCGGGCGGCAGGTCGTCCAGGTGCATCTCGCGCCCGTCCGCCATCAGCCGCAGGAACCCCAGCGCGCGCAGGTTCTCCACCACCACCGCATGGGTCACGCGGGCGGAGAGCGGCAGGGGAAAGCAGACCATCACGCGCGTACCGGCTGGCAGGGCCAGGACGGCGTCCGTGGCGCTCTGCACCGTGTCGGGCTTGACCTCGCGGCCGCAGGGCTGGCCGGGGTGCACGCCGGGGCAGTAGGTGCGGCCCACCCGCGCCCACAGCAGGCGCAGGTAGTCGTGCACCTCCGTGGCGGTGCCGACCGTGCTGCGGCTGGTCTTGGTGGGGTTGCGCTGCTCGATGGCGACCGCGGGCGAGATGCCCTCCACGCGGTCCACGTCGGGCTTTTCCATCCGGTCGAGGAACTGCTTGGCGTACGTGGACAGCGATTCCACGTACCGCCGCTGCCCCTCGGCGTAGACGGTATCGAAAGCCAGCGACGACTTGCCCGAACCGGACGGCCCCGTAACCACGATTACCGCGCGGCGGGGGAGGTCCAGGTCCAGGTTCTTGAGGTTGTGCTGGCGGGCTCCGCGGATGACGATGCGATCCTTCATATCCCGAAAACATACCGAACTTTTGATTCGCGCGCAAAGTGCACGCGGCCGTTGGCGCCATCCGGTCGCAGGAACCCGGCCGGAGCGCCGGGACCGTGCCGCGGCTGTCCCCAACGGCGCGTGACTGAGATGCCAGCCGCACCCGGATTCCTCCTCGTACGCATCTCCCTCCCCCGCCGGATTCTCCAACAACCACGCCACCCGGGGCCATCGGCGACGAACTTCCGGCGCACCACCGGCACTCTGCCGTGCTCCGACCCGTCGGCGAAGGCCGACATCACGTTTCCGGTGCCGCGACTTCAGTCGCCCGGTCCCGGCGCCCGGATCCCGCCCCGGACCTCCCCCTGCCGCGATTCCACTCCCGCACTCACACACTCACGCACTTTCCCGTATCCCCTTCCCCGGTCCGCCTCTTGCACCACGGGGCGACCCCTGCGGTCCGGGAAACGGCGCGCGGAAGCAAGGAAACCAGAGAGGGAATCACCATGCATCACGTAGATTTGACGGGGCTTCGGGTCGCCGTGCTCACGGCCGACGGCGCCGAGCAGGTGGAGATCACCTCGCCCGTGGACGAGCTGCGCGACCACGGCGCCGAGGTGGAGATCGTCTCGCTGCACCCGGGGCGCCTGCGGGCCGTCAACCACATGTACCCGGGCAAGAAGGTGCGCATCGACCGCACCCTCCGCACGGCGGACCCGGAGGACTACGACGCGCTCCTCCTTCCCGGCGGCCTGATCGCCCCCGACACGCTGCGGCAGAGCGAGGAGGCGCTGGACTTCGTGCGGGGGTTCGAGCGGGCGGGCAAGCCCATCGCCGTCATCTGCCACGGCCCGTGGCTGCTGATCTCGGCCGGGCTGGTGGTGCGGCGCAACCTGACGTCGTGGCCGGGCATCAAGGACGACGTGCGCAACGCGGGCGGCATCTGGCAGGACGAGCCCATGGTGCGTGACCGCAACTGGGTCAGCAGCCGCGGCCCGCAGGACCTCAAGCACTTCAACCGGGCCATGCTGGAGATGTTCGCCGAGCGCGTGCCGCAGGCGCCCGCCCGCCCGGAGTACACCGAGCAGCGTCCGCGCCGCCGCCGCGAGCGCAACGTGCCCATCGGCAAGATGCTCACGGGCGGGCTGGTGGCCGCCGGCGCCGCGTACCTCATCCGCGAGCAGCTGCGGCGCGAGCACGAGCAGCCGATGGAGTACGTGGAGGTGGTGGACCTCTCCCCCGACCATCCCGACACCGTCGTGGTGGAAGAGGTGGTGATGGTGGATGAGGATGCCACGCTCGTGGATTCCGGCTTCTCGAGCGGAATGCCGTACGGCGCGGGCGCCGGCACCAACGTCGGCACGGGCGGCGCGGCGGCCGGCGGCCTGGGCACCGGCGTGGTGGGGGGCCTGGGGGCCACGGGCGGCCTGGGCACGACGGGTGGGATGGGCACGGGCCCCGAGTACCTGGGCACCGACGTGCGCGCCGGCAACGGCGGCACGGGCCCGGCCGGCTACGGCGGCGGCTACAACCCGCCCGCGGTCTGATCACACGGAGGCGCGGGATGAGAGCGGGGGCGGCCAACTGGCAGCCCCCGCTCTCGTTTCCGGGGAACACCTGCGTCGCTCCGCCCATCCCACCTGCCGTTACGAGATTGACTTCGGCCGGTTCTGGTTAAGCCGTTCCACCACGCACGGGCGGGTGGTTCGTCCAAAGATCCAGGGCACGACCTTCCGGTCAGGGCCGGCTTTTACGGATCGCGATCGGATGGATGCTGTGCCGGGGCGGACTTCCGCGCCATGCGCCCGGTATCCTCCCTGCAAAAACGCGGATGCCGTCCCCTCGCCGAGAGCAGCCGCGCTACCAGGGATCTCCGACCTCTTGCAGCACCCGCCCGCGCCCGGCCCGTCGCGTTGCTCCCGCACGTCCGGCCGTTGGCAAGGCCGGACTTACTGGATGGTCGTGATCGCGACGCCCGGAAGCGGACCGGAGGGCGATCGGCAGGTGCATCAGGCCCTTGGTAGACAGGTTGCCGTCGGCGAGGGGACGGGATCCGCGTTTTTCGAGGAAGCACGATCGTAGCGGCGGAGGCGGATGTCTGGCTTGGCACACCATCACCTGATCGCGATCCGTAAAAGTGTGCCTGCGCCGGAAACCGGATGCTTGGCGAATTCTTAATTCGTCTGGCTCCAACAGTACTTCGCCCCTCTGCACAACCCGCCGACGGACCTCCGCCATCGACCCCGGCACCCACCCGCACCGGACCTGTCGGCGAAGGCCGACATCACGTTTCCGGTGCCGCGAATTCATTCGCCGGGCTGCCCCGACGGGTCTCCGCTCCGTGCACAATCTCCCGACGGACCGCCGCCATCGGCCCCGCCTTGGCACCGCCCCGCCCATCCGCGTACCTTCCCCGCATGTCCGTCGCCGAAACGCTCTACACCCTCGCGCTCCACGCCGCGCGCCCGCTTCTCCCTCTCGCCGCACGGGGCGACGGCAAGCTCGCGCGTGGCATCCGCGGCCGCGCGGGCGTGCTGGAGCGCATGGAAGCGTGGGCGCGGACGGGTCGCGACCCCGCCCGCCCGCTCGTGTGGTTCCATGCGCCCAGCGTGGGCGAGGGACTGCAGGCGCGCGCCGTGGTGCAGGCGTTCCGTGCACTGCGGCCGGACGCGCAGATCGCGTACACGTACTTCTCCCCCTCCGCCGAGTCGTTCGCCCGCACCGTGCAGGCGGACGTCGCCGACTACCTGCCGCTGGACCTGCCGCGCGACGTGCGCCGCGCACTGGACGCGCTCCGGCCGGACGTCATCGCGTTCTCCAAGACCGACGTCTGGCCCCTGCTCACGCGCGAGGCCAGGGCGCGCGGCCTGCGCCTGGCCATGCTCAGCGGCACGCTCCCCGAATCCTCCAGCCGGCTGGGCGGCCCCGCGCGCGCGCTGCTGGCCCCCGCGTACCGCCGCCTGGACGTCGTCGCCGCCATCTCCGCGGAGGATGCCGGCCGCTTCGGCGCGCTGGGCGTGCCGGCGCAGCGGCGCAGCGTGATGGGCGACGCGCGCTTCGACCAGGTGTGGGCGCGCGCGCAGGCCGTGGACCGCGCCTCCGCCCTGCTGCGCCCGTTCGATGGATTCGCCGGCGTGACGCTGGTGGCCGGCTCCACCTGGCCCGCGGACGAAGAGGCGCTCGTCCCCGCCGTCGCAGCGATGGTGGATGCGGATCCGCTCCTGCGCGCCATTCTCGTCCCCCACGAGCCCACGCCCGCGCACCTGGAGGCGCTGGAGGCGCGGCTGCGGGCGCACGGAATCACCGGCGCCGTCCGCCTGTCGCAGGTGGAGGCGGGCGCCG
>DASQZE010000199.1:0-4659 GCA_035638875.1 Longimicrobium sp. | reverse complement strand
GCCGAAGCTCCACCAGCGGCATCTCGCGCATCATCTGCTCGGCAAGGGCCGCCGAGCGCGCGCGGCTCTCCGGCGACATGCGCGCCACGAGCTCGCTGAATTTCTTTGCCATCTGCCCTCCCGCTCAGGTCCAATCAGGGTCTGGGGCGCGCCACCGCCCCTCTTCCGGCACGATCTCGCGGAGGTGTTGATCATAGAGCGCATCGGCGAGTGGAACGAACCGCTGGTACCATCGATCATCACCGGTCTTCTCGCCGCCGATCAGCAGAATCGCAGTGCGCCGCGGGTCGAACGCGTAGAGCACCCGATACGGGCGCCCATGATGCTGAATGCGCAGTTCGCGCATTCGCCCGTGGCGGGAGCCGTGAACGCCCGAGGTCAGCGGTTGTTTCAGGAATGGGCCGAACTGGGCCAGCTGCTCAACCGCTACGCGTACCGATTCCTGCTCCTCCCCCGTCAGGTCGTCCCACCACTCCTCGAACTCGTCCGTATACTCCACCTCGTATGCCATAATGATAACACCCTGGGAATATTCCGTCAAAGGAATCCCCGCCTGATGCAGCCGGCCGGAAGTGAACAAGTTGCACAGAATCAAACAGACAGAGGGTGCAGACGCAAGTGGGCGCCTGCACCCTCGGCAGAGCGAGTGAAAGGGTGTATTCTGTAATCGGCAACCTGATGAGACGGACAGCCCACCCTGGAATCCACCCTCGCCACGCCGGCTCACTTCATCGCAGGCCCATCATGCGTATCCCAGCGTTCATTCTCCTGATTGCAGCCGCTGCCGCCACACTGGTGCTGAGCGGATGCCTCGTCTACCAGCACGTGCCTCGGCAGGACTACACGCCGGCGCAGCTGCGGTGGTCAGACTCTGTCTCCAGCGTCCGGGAGGCGGAGCTCGCGGCCCTGCTCATCGCCGACCGTGGGCAGCGGCGCAGCGGGATGACGCGCAACGCCCTGCTGGACAGCGTCGCGCGGGCACGGGCGCTGGACATGGCCACGCGCGGCTACTTCGCCCACGTGAATCCCGACGGGCTGGGCGCCAACACGCTCGTGCGCCGCGCGGGGTACCGGCTGCCGGCCAGCTACGCCACGGTGGACGCGGGATACAACATCGAGTCGGCCGCGGCGGGATACCCGTACGCCAGCGCACGGGCCGCGTGGCGGGGGTGGATGGGCTCGCCGGGGCACCGCGCGCACCTGTTGGGGCTGCATCCCGCGTTCGCCGCGCAGACGGAGTTCGGGATTGGCTACGTGTACCGGCCGGACAGCCGCAAGGGCCACTACTGGGTCGTGCTGATCGCCCCGCCGCCGGAGCCCTGACCCCGGACGCACGAAGGGCGGGAGACGAAATCTCGTCCCCCGCCCTGTGCGGACCCGCACCGCGGGCCCCAAAAACCACTCGGCCTGCCGGGCGGCGAAGCGCCCGGTTCAGGTACGGATTGGATCAGGGGCTCAGGACAGCGCCCAGAAGCCCTCGAGCGCCGCGCCGTCCGGGCTCTCGCGCAGCTTCTCGAACGCACGGTTGCGGATCTGGCGGATGCGCTCGCGCGTGACGCCCAGCATGCTGCCGATCTCCTCCAGCGTGCGCTCCTCGCCCTCGTCCAGCCCGTAGTAGAGGTAGAGGATCTTGCGCTCACGCTCGGTGAGGTACTTTTCGAACATCTTCTCGAGGAACTCGCGGCGGGCCTGCGACTCCACCTCTTCCTCGATCTGGTCGGCTTCGCTGCCGGCAAAGCGCTCGCCGAAGCTGGCCGAGTCGCGGTCGCCGCGGTCCAGCGGGGCGTCCAGCGACAGCTCGCTGGCGGCCACCCGGCGCAGGGCGCGGATGGTGTCGACCGGCTCGCCCATCTCGTTGGCGATCTCCTCGTCGCTGGGCGAGCGGCCCAGCTGCTGGGTGAGCGCCGTGTCCACGCGCGACAGGCGCACCAGGTTGGAGTTCTGGTTGAGCGGAATGCGCACGGAGCGCGTCTGCTCGGCCAGCGCCTGCAGCACCGTCTGGCGAATCCACCACACGGCGTAGGAGATGAACTTTACGCCCTTGTCGGGATCGAACTTCTTGACTGCCTTGAGGAGACCCTCGTTGCCGATGCAGACCAGCTCGGCCAGGCCCAACCCTCGACCCTGGTACTTCTTAACGTAGGAGATCACGAAGCGCAGGTTGGCCGTTACGAGCCTCTCGGCCGCCTGCTTGTCTCCGGCGCGCGCCCTGTGGGCTAAGGCGCGCTCCACGGCGGGATCGTCGATCAGGGGATACTTCTCCACATCCTGGAGATACTGATCGAACGAATCCAGTGCCCGTGAGCTCAAGAACATGTTAGCTCGTCCTTTGGTAAAATGACGAGAGCAGCCAGCCTCGGTGGAGTACGAGGCCCGCTGCCCTCAGTTCACGCGGAGCGGCTTGCTACCCGGGAAATCATAACCGGTGAATTTAGACCGTGTGGCGTCCAAAGTCAAATCTTTTCTCCAGCGCGTGCACGGTGTAGCTCCCGGCGCTTGGTAGCCACCGGGCACCGAAATGTTCCGCTGTTGCGCCCGATTTCGATGATTACGCCCGCCGCAATTCTTGCGCCCAACTGCTACTGGTGCTATGGGGACAGCGTCCCGGGACAGGGGCTAACCGGCTGGGGAAACCGGGTTTGCCTGTCGCGAAAATATCTTCTCCAGGCCACGGTCGTGTATCCTGCACAATGGCGTGCTGGCAAGCTGGATCCTCGCAGCCTCTCCTCCCTCCGCCCCCTTCCCCGTGCGCGGCCTGTCCGGCCGCCCTCGGTTGCCCGCCCTGTATGGGCCGTCGGGTCCCGGTGGGCCCCTCACCCCCCGGCCCCTCCCCCGTACACGACCTGTCTGGCACCCTCGGTTGCGTGCCGTACGGGAGAAGAGAGAAAATCCGTCCTCGCGCGAGCTCCGCTCCCCGGCAGCAGCTCCGCCCAAACAAAAACCCCTCCCCCGAAGTTGGGCCCCGAAGTTGGGGGAGGGGTCGCCGGCCGTCGCGAGGAACGAGCGAAAGGTCCGGCGGGGGAGAGGGCTCCCGTCGCAGCGCGACGCATGCTGCCCTTCCCCCGCCTTCCTTCCCGCTGATCCGGACTACGACCCCGCCGTGCCCCGCCCTTTCAGCGCGCGCCACAGGTAGAACGCGGGAATGCCGGCCAGCATGATGCCGAAGCCCAGCGCCGTGTTGGACGTGTCGTTGATGGCGGAGTTCAGCAGCATGCCGATGGCGCCGACCAGGAAGAGCACGGGCACCACGGGGTAGCCCAGGGTGCGGTACGGGCGCGGCACGTCCGGCTGCGTGCGGCGCAGGCGGAACACGCCCACCACCGCCGCCGCGTAGAAGGGCCAGATGCCCAGCACGAACGAATCCGCCAGCTGCTGAAAGTCGCGTCCCAGCACGTACGCGATCCCCAGCCCCGCCGCCAGGCCGATGGCGGCGTACGGCGTATTCCACCGCGGGTGCACGGCGGCGATGGGGCGAAAGAAGTTGCGGTCCTCGGCCATCGCGTAGAGGATGCGCGGCCCCGTCATGGTGCTGCCGTTGAGCGCCCCGAAGGTGGAGATCATCACCATCCCCGCGACGACCGACGCCCCCACGGCCCCGAACACCTTCTGCGCCACGTCGCTGGCCACCAGCGTAGAGGCGGCCATCTCCGGCATCGTCAGCACCCACAGGTACGCCGTGACGATGGTGAGGTAGATGGTGATCACCGCCAGCACGCCGCCGATGATGGCGCGCGGCATGGTGCGGCCCGGGTCCTTGACCTCGCCCGCCATGAAGGTGAGGTCCGCCCAGCCGTCGTACGCCCACATCACCGACACCAGCGCCAGGCCAAAGCCCACCCACGACGCCGGCGCCATGCCGTTGGGGTTGGCCAGCGCGCCGCCGCCCCCGCCGCCGCCCAGCAGGAACGCCGCCGCCGCCAGCCCCACGATGGCGCTCACCTTGGCGATGGTGCTCAGGTTCTGCACGGCGGCGCCCCAGCGCACGGAGCGGATGTTCGCGCTCGCCAGCACCAGGATCGTTCCCGCGGCCACCCAGCGCACCCACCCCGGCCCGTAGCCGAACAATCGTCCCGCGTATTCGGCAAAGATCATGGCGATGGCGCCCAGGGCCGAGGGGCGGATGACCAGCAGCTCCGTCCACCCGAAGAGGAACGCGGGGAGGGGCCCGTACGCCTCGCGGAGAAAGACGTAGATGCCGCCGGAGCGCGGAAACATGGCCGCCAGCTCGGCGATGGTGAGCGCGCCCATCAGCGCCACCAGCCCGCCCACGATCCAGATGAGCGAGAACGCGCCCACGGTCTCCACGCGGTCCGCCACGCTGCTGGGCACGCGGAAGATGCCGCTGCCGATGGTGGAGCCCACCAGCACGGCCGCGGCGCTCCACATGCCCAGCTGCCGCTGCAGCCGGTCCGTGTGCGGGCCGGGGTCGTTGTCGGGGAGCACGGCGGCGCCGCGCGTATCCTCGGTGACGCTCATTTGCGGGGTGTGGCGGGAGGGTCGGGTTTCGGTGCGTTTCGTGAAGATACGTGCGGGGCGCGGGAGACGACAACTGCGGGTGACAGGGGACAGGTTACAGGGGACAGCGGACAACGGCCGGCTGCACGGGAGCGTGCCCGTGCGCGGAGCCGGCCGTTGTCCGCTGTCCCCTGTAACCTGTCC
>DASQZE010000198.1:0-4376 GCA_035638875.1 Longimicrobium sp. | reverse complement strand
CGAGATCGGCTCCGACGGACCGTCGCCCGATGCGCTGCAGTCGGCCCAGCGCATTTTGGCCGAGCACGAGGGCCCCGGCGCGCTGGTCGTCCTGTGGCGCAACGGCGGCACCGAGCAGACCAAGCTGAAGAGCAAGACGGTCAAGGTGGCCCCGCGCGACGAGCTGCTGATGGCGCTGCGCGACGTGCTGGGTCCCGAGCGCGTGAGCCTGCACCGCGACGAGCGCCCGCTGGTGACCGTGCAGCGCGAGGAGCGCTTTCCGCGGCGCGGCGGCGGGGGTGGAGGAGGAGGCGGTGGAGGCGGGTTCAGCATCCACAGCGGCGGGGAGTAGCCCTCACCCGCTCGCTTAGGCTCGCACCCTCTCCCACAAACTGCGTGGGAGAGGGTATACACCCCAGCCCGTGCCGGTCCGCGGGCTTCCGTCACGGATGGGGGCAAACAGGCGGGATCCGGCCTCCGTGCACGGCACCCTGCCCCCCGCCGGACCTTGTCCGCGCAGGCGGACAGCGTGACGTTGTAGCCGCGATTTCAATCACTCGCGGCGCGAGGGCTGCCCATTCCCGCCGGGAACTCGATTCGGCGCGGTGGATGAGGGCGGTCCCGGCCCCAGCAGAGCGAATGAATTCGCCGCAACGAACACACGAAGGCCGCCTGCGCGGACTGTCCGTCACGGGCGGGTGCCACGCCGGCACGAACGACCGGCGGAGATGAAGTTCAACCTCCCCCAGGGTTTATTGGGGGAGGTGCGAGCCTCGGCGAGCGGTGGGGGCGTTACGGATCCGGCCTCCGTGCACGGCACCCTGCCCCCCGCCGGACCTTGTCCGCGCAGGCGGACAGCGTGACGTTGTAGCCGCGATTTCAATCGCTCGCGGCTGGACGCCCGCCCATTCGCCTCGGACTCCGATATCCGGCGCGGCGCGGCTGGATCCCGCGCACGGCTCGACATCGGCGCGGACGCACGGCGGCTTGATCGAACGGCAAAGTGTTTTTGGAGACTGCCTTCGCCGCACGATTTCCGTCTGTCCGGAGCCCCGGGGCTTGCCCGGAGCGTCCGGACACGCCCGATTCCTGCAGGAGAAACGCCGCGGACGGCACATCGCCGCGGACATGAACCTGGGTGTCCCGCGTAACGCGGGACCTTGCAACGGAAGCACGATTTGGCAACGGTAGCCCATCTGGACTTCGAGCGCGCCATCGCCGACGTGGAGGAGCAGATCAGCGGCCTCCGCAACCTGGCGCGGGAACGCGGGCTGGACGTAAGCAACGAGATCCTGGCCCTGGAGCGCAAGCTCAACGGCCTCAAGCAGGATACCTTCGCCAACCTCTCCCCCATCGAGCGCGTGCAAGTGGCCCGCCATCCGCGGCGGCCCTACACCCTCGACTACCTGGAGATGGTCTTCACGGACTTCGTGGAGATGCACGGCGACCGGCAGTTCCGCGACGACGCGTCCATGGTGTGCGGATGGGCACGGCTCGAAGGCGAGCCGGTGATGGTCATCGGCCAGCAGAAGGGCCGGGACATGAAGGAGAACCTGCTGCGCAATTTCGGCATGCCCCACCCCGAGGGCTACCGTAAAGCGCTGCGATTCATGAAATTGGCTGAGAAGTTCCGCCGCCCCCTCATCACGCTCATCGACACGCCGGGGGCCTACCCCGGCATCGGCGCCGAGGAGCGGGGCCAGGGCGAGGCCATCGCCCGCAACCTGCGCGAGATGGCGGGGCTCCGGATTCCCTCCGTCGCCGTGGTCATCGGCGAGGGGGGATCGGGGGGCGCGCTGGCCATCGGCGTGGCGGACCGCGTGCTGATGCTGGAGAACAGCATCTACAGCGTCATCAGCCCGGAAGGGTGCGCCGCCATCCTGTGGAAGAGCGGCGCGGAGCGTGACAAGGCCGCCCAGGCCATGAAGATCACGGCGGGCGACCTCAAGGGGCTGGGGGTGATCGACGACATCGTCCCCGAGCCCGCGGGGGGCGCGCACAGCAACTGGGAAGACACGGCGGCGGCCCTGCGCGGCGCGCTGCTGCGGCACCTGGGCGAGCTGCGCGACGTGCCGGTGGACGAGCTGCGGCGCGCCCGCTGGGCCAAGTACATGGGGATGGGGGTGTGGCGCGCCGCGCGCTGACCTCCCCGCCCGGCACCAACCTGATTCACGAGCATGCCGCCAGCGGCGTTTCCAAGCGCCGCGGCGTGCGACATAGATGGAGGGACCGTTGGGTCTCGAGCTTCCGGTATTCCAGCCCCTGCCCTCTCCCGCGGAACACGAGTTCCTCACGGAGGTGGGCTTCAAGGGCATGCGCAAGGGGTTCTACCTGTGCGCCGACCCGTCGGTGCGGGTGAACGACTGGGTGGTGGTGGAGGTGGACCGCGGCCGCGACGTGGGCCGCGTGCGTTCCCTGGGCGGCATGGCGCAGAAGAAGTGCGGCAGCGGCGAGGTGCCCGGCCGCATCCTTCGCCATGCCGACGACGAGGAGATCGCCGCCGTGTACGTGCTGCGCGCCGACGAGGACCGCGTGCGCCGCAAGACGCGAGAGATGGTGGAGCAGCACCAGCTCAAGATGAAGGTGAGCGATGCGGAGTGGCAGTGGGACCGCAACAAGCTCACGATCTTCTTCACGGCCGAGCGCCGCGTGGACTTTCGCCAGCTGGTGCGGGACCTGGCGCGCACCTTTCGCACCCGCATCGAGCTCAAGCAGATCGGCGTGCGCGACGAGGCGGCCCAGCTGGGCGGCGTGGGCCGCTGCGGGCGCCAGCTGTGCTGCAGCACCTGGCTGCGCGAGATCAAGCCCATCTCGCTGCAGCTGGCCAAGGACCAGAGCCTGTCGCTCAACCCGCAGCAGATCAGCGGCACGTGCGGCCGCCTGATGTGCTGCCTGACGTACGAGCACGACGCGTATCTCGCGGCGCGCAAGCGCTTTCCGCGCGAGGGCAAGACCATCCGCACGGCGCTGGGCGCGGAGCGGGTGATCTCCATCGACATCTGGCGCAACACGGTCACGCTGCAGGACGAACAGCGCATGCGCCGCACGGTGGACGTGGAGCAGCTCAAGGCCGAGACGCTGCCGGCCCCCGCCGCCCCGCCGCGCGAGGGCCCGCGCGCGGACAAGCCGTCGCGCCCCATTCTTCCCAATCCCGCGCAGCCGCAGCGCCCCCCGCGCAGGCCGCGCCGACAGCCCGAGCCGGAGCCGAGACCCGAGTGAGCAGCCGATTCTACATCACCACGGCCATCGACTACGCCAACGGCGACCCGCACCAGGGGCACGCGTACGAGAAGATCGGCGCCGACGCCCTGGCCCGGTACCACCGGCTCATCGGCGACGAGGTGCGCTTTTCCATGGGGATGGACGAGCACGGGCAGAAGGTGGCGCAGGCCGCCGCCGCCCGCGGCATCGATCCCCAGCAGCTGGTGGACGAGCTGTCGGCGCGCTTCGAGGCCATGTGGCGCCGGCTGAACATCAGCAACGACCGCTGGGTCCGCACGACGGCGCCGCACCACCGGAAGGGCGTCGTCGCGCTCATCGAGCGCATCCTGGAGCGCAACCCCGGCGACGTGTACGAAAAGACGTACGAGGGGTGGTACTGCGTGGGGTGCGAGCTGTTCAAGCGCGACGACGAGATCCAGGACGGCCGCTGCGTGCTCCATCCCACGCGCGAGCTGCAGTGGACGGAGGAGCGCAATTTCTTCTTTCGCCTGGCGCGCTACCAGGACTTTCTGCGCGCGCACTTCGAGGCGAACTCCGGCTTCCTCCTTCCCAGGTCGCGGCGGAACGAGATGCTGGCGCTGATGGACTCGGGGCTGGAGGACATCTCCGTGACCCGCGCGCGGCTGTCGTGGGCCATCCCGTTCCCCAAGACCACGTCGGACGGGGAGACGCAGGGGACGTGGGTGTGGTTCGACGCGCTCCCCAACTACCTCACGGACACCGGGTTCCCGGACGAGGGGTGGGAGCAGTGGTGGCCGGCGCAGCTGCACGTGGTGGGCAAGGACATCGTGCGGCTGCACAGCATCGTCTGGCCGGCCATGCTGCAATCCGCCGGGCTGCCCCTGCCGGAGCGGGTGTGGGGCCACGGCTTTGTGCTGCTGGGAGGCGAAAAGTACAGCAAGAGCAGCCAGCCGGTCGTCGTGGATGGCCCCGGTGGGATCGAGCCCGGTACCAAACCGGCGGGGATGGACCTGGGCGAGGTCATCGACCGCTTTGGCCCGGACGCGTTCCGCTACTTCCTGCTGCGCGAGGTGCCGTGGGACGCCGACGGCAACTTCAGCTGGGAGCGCTTCACGGAGCGCTACACGTCGGAGCTGGCCAACGGGCTGGGCAACCTGGCCAGCCGCACCACGTCCATGCTGGCCAAGTACCACGGCGGCACCGTCCCCGCGTCG
>DASQZE010000197.1:0-4598 GCA_035638875.1 Longimicrobium sp. | reverse complement strand
CCGGACGCCGTCGCGCTGGTGCACGAAGGCCAGCGGATCACGTACGCGGCGTTGAACGCGAGCGCCAACCGCCTCGCGCACGAACTGCGCGATCGGGGGATGGGTCGCGGCAGCTTCGTGCCGGTGCTGGCGGAGCGCGGGCCGCACGTGGCCGTCGCCATGCTGGCCGTGATGAAGGCGAGCGCCGCCTTCGTGCCGCTGGACGCAAAGTGGCCGGAGGAGCGGCTGCGGCGCGTGCTGGATGACCTGCGGGCACCCGTGATGCTGGCCGGTGCCGGGACGGACGCTCTCGCCGCCGCGCTCGGTATGCCCGTGCTCCCGGTGCAGATCGGCGCGGGGGATGACGTGCCCAACCTGGCGAGCGGGACGGGGCCGGACGATCCCATCTACGCGATCTACACGTCCGGTTCGACCGGCGTGCCGAAGGGTGCCGTCGTGCCGCACGGCGGGATCAGCAACCGCTTCCACTGGATGACGGAGACGTTCGGCGCCGAGTCCGCGGCGAGCGTGCTCCAGACGACGCGCCACGTGTACGACAGCGCCGTCTGGCAGCTGTTCTGGCCGCTCACCGTCGGCGGACAGACGGTCATCCCGCGTCCCGATGGCGAGACGGATGCGGATTACCTCGTCGAGCTGATCCGCGGCGAAGCGGTGACGATGACGGACTTTGTCCCCTCCGTCTTCAACGCGCTGGTGCCGGAACTCGCGGCGGATGCCAGCGCACGCGAACGCCTTGCATCGCTGCGGACAGTCATTGTCGGCGGCGAGCAGATCACGGCGGAGACGACGTACCGGTTCATGGACCTGTTCCCGGGCGTCGGCGTCGTGAACCTCTACGGTCCGACGGAGTGCAGCATCGGCTCCATCCATCACCCGGTGAGCGCGGCGGACGGCAGCCGGATTCCCATCGGCCGGCCGATCGCGAACACGTCGGCGCTCATCCTGGACCGCGGCGGCCGCCTGGTGCCGCAGGGCGTGCCGGGCGAGATCCACCTGGGCGGGCGGTGCGTCGGCTTGGGCTACATCGGCGATGGCGCGCGGACGAGCGCCGTCTTCATCCCCAATCCCTACGCGCCGCGGGGCGGGGAACGGCTCTACCGCACCGGCGACCTCGGACGCTACCGCGCGGATGGCAGCATCGAGTGCCTGGGCCGGCTGGACGAGCAGGTGAAGATCCGCGGCTTCCGCATCGAGCCGGGCGAGGTGGAGACGGTGCTGCGGCGGATGGACGGCGTGCGCGACTGCGCCGTCATCGCGCGCGAAGACCGGCCGGGCGACCGGCGGCTCGTGGCATACGTCGCTGGCGGCGCGGACCTCGATGCGCTTCGCATGCAGCTGCGCCAGCTCTTGCCGGACTACATGGTGCCCGCCGCCTTCGTCGCGGTTGATGCGCTGCCCGTCACGGCGAACGGCAAGCTGGACCGCCGCGCGCTCCCGGCGCCGGAGTACGGCGGTGGGGATGCGCTGGAGGAACCGCGCAACTTCGTGGAGGTGCAGCTCATCCAGCTGTGGGAGGAGTTGCTGGGCGTGGGCCCCATCGGCCCCACGCAGAGCTTCTTCGATGCCGGCGGCACCTCGCTCGTGGCGCTGCGCCTGTTCTCGCAGGTGAACCGGCGATTCGAGTGCGACTTGCCCGTGGCGACGCTGTTCGAGGGCGCCACCGTGCGCCACATGGCCGACGCCATCCTCGCGCAGAAATCCGGCGTTCCCGCGGCGCCGGAGCCGGTCGTCGCGCTGCGGCCGGGCGGATCGCTGCCGCCGCTGTTCGTGGTGCACGCCACCGACCGCGACGTGCTGGGCTACGTGAACCTGGTGCGGCACCTGGGCGCCGATCAGCCCGTCTTCGGCGTCCGCGACCTGGCCGCCGACCTGTCGCGCCCCATCCCCGTAATGGCCGCCGAGCACGTGGCGGAGATCCGGGCTGTGCAGCCGGACGGCCCGTACTATCTGGCCGGCTGGTCATACGGCGGCCTGGTGGCGTTCGAGATCGCCTCGCAGCTGCAGCGCGACGGGGCGGAAGTGGCGTTTCTCGGCCTGCTGGATTCGTTCTCGCCCGCGCTGCTGTCTGCGTCGCAGACGGACGCCGACACCGTGCTCGCCGCCGGCGCGGATGCGGCGCGGCGCACGCGGCGGTCGCTGGCCCTCTCGGCGGACGACCTGCAGGGGATGCCTCGCGACGAGCAGATCCGCCTGGTGCTGGGCCACTTGCAGGCGCAGGGTCCGGCGGTGGCGGGGCTGGATTACGAGACGCTGGATGCGGATGCGCAGGTGCTCCGCGACCGCTTCGCCGCGCGGCAGGGCTACGCGCCCGCGCCGCTGGACGTCACGCTGACGCTGTTCGGCGCGGCCGAGACGGCGGAAGCGTACGCGGAGCGGCTGGAGCGCGAGCTGCCGGAGGCGGAGGAGCGACGGACGCTCGGATGGTCGCGGTTTTCCACGCGTCCGGTCGCGGTGCACGCCGTGCCCGGCGGCCACTACAGCATGATGACCGAGCCGCATGTGCGCGTGCTCGTGGAGCGCGTCCGCGCATCGCTGGCGGATGCCGGGCGCTTGTCATGAGCCATCCGGCCCACGCCTGAGCCTCTCCCACGAACGACGGGGCCCGGACGCAACCTGCGTCCGGGCCCCTCTTTGTGTAGTCCGGAATCCGAAAATCTTGTTTTCCTGAGGGAGGCGCCGCCGAATCCCCGTTGCCGGATGGACGCTGGCGCCGACCGAAGGATCTCGCCTGCCATGCAAAGAGCCGGCGTATTTACTGGCTCCGTGCCGTGCGTAGTAGATCCTTCGGCCGCGCCCAGGGGCTTGCGAGTGGGCAAAGTCCCGGCGGCGCTCTCTCAGGAAATCAAAATTTATTGATCTCGCAAAGCTTTGTTTTCCTGAGGGAGGCGCCGCCGGATCCCCGTTGCCGGAGAGACTTTGGCGCCGACCGAAGGATCTCGCCTGCCATGCAAGGAGCCGGCGTATTCACTGGCTCCGTGCCGTGCGTAGGAGATCCTTCGGTCGCGCCCACGACTGCGTGAGCGGGCAGGGTCCCGGCGGGCGCTCCCTCAGGAAATCAAAGAGCCGGGCGGGACTGTGCCTGCCGATCAGTTTCCTCGCTCGGTCTGCAGCCTGCGCGCGAGCCGCTCGCGACCGGCGGCGGCGTACCGGCTGCACGCCTGCGGGTCGATCAGCTTCGCCGGGCCGCCCTCCAGGCGCTCCCAGAGCGTGGAGCCGCCGGGATGCGGCGTGACCAGGAGGTCGCAGGGCATCATCTCCAGCGCCCGAAAGCCACGCTCGAAGTCCGCCACGGCCGACGGGTAGAGCGGGCTGTCCGTGTAGCGGAACCCATCCGCCGAAATCGGGCTGTGGCTGTCCGCGTACACCACGTTCACGCACGCCGACCCCTCGCACGACTGCCACGTCCACGTCGTGCCGCCCTGCGTATGGCCCGGCGTCAGGTGCGCCGTGACGGCGATGGGCCCCACGCGCAGCGTTGCCCCGTCCGCAAAGCGCTGCACGTCGCGCACGGCGGGAAAGTCCAGCAGCTCGCCATGCTGGGGATCACCGGGCTCCGAGCTGCCCTTTTCCAGCACCGGCGCGCTCGCCCCGCTCGCGGCCACCCGCGCACCCGACGCGTGCTGGAGCGCCGCCAGCCCGCCCGCGTGGTCGTAGTGGACGTGCGAGTTCAGGATGAGTTTGATGTCCCGCGGCTCGAACCCCAGCGCGCGGATGTTCGCCAGGATCAGCGGCGCGGAGTTCGGCAGCGCGCCGTCGATCAGGACGTGGCCCTGGGGCGAGGTGATCAGCAGCGCCGTCAGCCCGGCCGTGCCGACGTAGTAGGTGTTGCCGTGGAGGCGGACCGGCGCGTGGGGCACGTTCCATTCGGCGCAGCTGGAGCAATTCTGCGCGGGATACGGCCGGGTGAGCGGGTCGCCGGTCTGCGCGGTGGCCGCGCAGCCGGAGAGAGCGAGCAGCGTCGCGCTGACGCCGGTGAGGATGCGGACGGACACGGATCTCATGCTTGGGACGGGGCACGACGTGATCGCGACGGCCATTCGGCCGGCCAGGAGCCGAAAGATAACCTCGCGCCGGCCCCCGCTGCCAAGCCCCGCTGCACGAAGCCGATTCGATGAAGCTGGGCCGATGCGGGCGAGAGGGCCAATCCACCGCGTCGCGGGCGTCCATTCCACGCGTCCATTCCACGCGTCGGGCCTCGCACCATCGCGCAGAAGGCAGCGCTGCCGCGGGTCACGGGTGATTGCCATCCATCGAGCCGCCGCGGATGGAAACGGGATGCGTTCGCGGGCGCGTTGCGGGATGGGGGCGGCGTCCGTAACATCGAATCCAACGCACCTCCTACCGTGGATTGTGATGCAGCACCGCACCGGGCTCTTGATCTCTCCCCTGGAAGGCGCGGGGAATTCCGGCATTCCGCTGTACGTGCGCGTGTTCAACCGGATCCGCGACGCGATCCTCTCCGGCTCCGTGGGTGCGGGGGAGCGGCTGCCCTCGGAGCGGACGCTCGCCGCGGACCTGCAGGTATCCCGCACGACGGTGGAGGCGGCGTACCGGCGGCTGGCCGCGGAGGGCTACGTGGACCGGCACGTGGGGTCGGG
>DASQZE010000196.1:0-5279 GCA_035638875.1 Longimicrobium sp. | reverse complement strand
CCGACAACCTGGTGTGGCTGGAGAAGCCGCAGACGGTGCTGATCTTTGGCGTGGCGACGCTGCTGGAGATCCTGGGCGACAAGATCCCCATCGTGGACCACGCGCTGGACAGCGTGCAGGTGCTCACCAAGCCCGCGCTGGCGGCGCTGGCGGCCACCCCGTTCCTGTACCAGCTCGCGCCCGAGCAGTCGGTCGCCATCGGCATTCTGCTGGGCGCGCCGCTGGCGCTGGGGGTGCACTCCGCCAAGGCCACCGCGCGCCTGGGCAGCACGGCCACCACGGGCGGCGTGGGCAACCCCATCCTGAGCGTGGCGGAGGACGTGGCGGCCGTCGCCTCCATCCTCCTCGGCTTCCTGGCGCCGTTCGTGGCGCTGGTGCTGATGGCCGTGACGATCTTCATCATCGTGCGGCTGGCCCTGAAGGTACGCCGGCGGCGAAGAACGGCCGTGCAGGCGAGGAACTGATCGGCGCATCCATCCGATCCAGCAGGCCGGCAACGAAGAATCGGCCGCCCCGCGAGATGCGGGGCGGCCGATCGTCATCCATCCATCCATCCATCCAGCCGGGGATTGGGTCAGGACGCCGGCTGCACGCCGAACTCCGTCACCACCACGTCGATGTTGTGGTTCAGCCGCAGGCCGTAGACGCCGCTGGTGTTCACGCCGGCCGGCAGCTTGCCGACCTCGGTGCCGTTCACCAGGAAGCGCACGCCCTGCGCGCCGGTCTCCACCGCCAGCGTGTTGGTGGCCTTGCCGTCGGCGCCGGGCTGGCGGACGGCGGCGTGCTCCGTCCAATCGATCACGGTGTGCGTCTCGCTGCCGGCGCGGTGCTTGACCATGAACTGGCCGTCCTGGCGCACCAGGAAGTACAGGTAGTCCTGGTTCGCGGCGTCCAGGTTGCGCCCGCCCAGGAGCATGCCGAACGCCTCGGGATGCGCGGACGGCTTGTTGAGGGTGAACGTGCCCTGCAGCGTGTAGGCGCCGGTGGCGGTGGCCGTCGGCTGGTAGAAGATTCCGGCGGGCCCCAGGACGGCGTGCAGGTGGCCGTTCATCGACATGAAGTGGATGGGCGCCGTGCTCCCCGGCCGGTCCAGCCGCACCTGCCACCCCTCGGGAATGCCCGTGGCGTGTCCGGCCGCGTGGTCCGCGTGCTGCCCGGCCGCGGCCGGCTGTGCGGGATGGGCATGCTGATGCTGCTGGGCTGCCGCCGGCATGGCCGACACGAGCAGTGCTGCCGTAACAACGATTCCGCGCATTGCGTTCCTCCTGGAGATTTTCGAGAGTGAACCGCCGGGCGAGCCCGCGCGGGATACATACAACGTATTCCCCCGGGCGGATTCTGTCACGGGCGACGAGCTACGGGCCGGCTGAAGCCCCGGCCCGTCCAGGCGGGAGCGAATGAATTCGCGGCTTCGCGGCTACAACTGCACACGGTCCGCCTGCGCGGACACCAACGGCGGGAATTCTGCCCCTTTGGCACGGCACTCGCCCGTGCCGGACCCGTCGGCGAAGGCCGACATCACGTTTTCGGTGCCGTGATTTCAATCGCCCGGTACGGATGCATGCCCTCCGAAACGTTCCCTCGCCCTCGTTCTCCGCGCGCTCTTCGCGAATTTCGCTGATCAGCTCCGCGGCATCGGCAGAATCCATCCTTTTACCCCGCTGTCACGAGGTGCGCGCTGGCTTTTGCACAACGGGGACGGCCGATCGAACGAACCGCATCGAATGACCACGTGGGGATGATGAGCCTGATGCACAGGAGCGAGGCCCGGTGAGCGGGATGATGCCCTGCCGCGTGCGCCCGCCCGGCCCGCCGTCGCGCGTGGACGACGTGGCGCCGCCCGCCGCGTACGATCCGCGTTTCGCCGAGATCGTGGGACCCGATTCCGTGCTGCTGTCGCTGTACGAACAGGCGCTGTTCAGCGAAGGCCCAGTGTGGTGTCCCGCGCGGGGGATGCTGGTGTGGAGCGACATCGAGGGGCGCCGCGTGCTCGGCTGGAACCCGGACGGGTCGGTGGACGTGGTGCTGGACGCGACGCCGTTCAACAACGGCAACGCGGTGGATGCGGAGGGGCGGCTGCTGCACTGCGAGCACGGCCGGCGCTGCATCAGCCGCACGGACCCGAACGGCACTACGACCGTGCTCGCCGGCCGCTTCCAGGGCAGGCGGCTGAACTCACCGAACGACCTCGTGGTGGGCCCGGAGGGCGCCATCTGGTTCACCGATCCCACGTACGGCATCAACAACCCAAAGCAGGGCTGCCCCGCCGAGTCCGAGCTGGGCCACTGCAGCGTCTACCGCTACGACCCGCGGACGGACGCGCTGGAGCGCATGGCGGACCTGGAGCAGCCGAACGGTATCGCGTTCTCACCGGATGGGCGCACGCTGTACGTCTCGGATACGGATCTGGGGCGCCACGAGATCGTGGCCTGGGACGTGGTTGAGGATGGGGGTTTGGTGGGGCGGCGCGTCTTTCGGCGCATCGATCCGGGCGTGCCGGACGGCTTCTGCGTGGATGCGCGCGGGTGGGTGTGGACGAGCTCGGGGAGAGGCGTGCAGGTGTTCGCGGCGGATGGCACTCCGCTGGGCATCATCCCCACGCCGCACACCTGCTCCAACTGCACGTTCAGCCTGGATGGCCGGCGGCTGTTCATCACTGGCGAGGAGAGCCTGTGGGCCGTGGATTTGGCGAACAGCAGCGGATCCTAGAACCGTTGTTTACAGGGCTGCGCGTGGCGCTCCCCCGTTCGCGGAAACGGGCTGGCGGTCCGTGCAGGGGTGGCGGAGTGGCCTGCCCGCGCGGGGAGCCCCCTCCCCCCGGCCCCCTCCCCCGCTTCGCGGGCAGGAGGGGGAGAACTTCATCCCCCCGCAGAGGCCGTCCTGGCGTGGCACTCGCCCGTGACGGAGAGTCCACGCAGGTGGACTTCGTGTGGTCGTTGCGGCGAATTCATTCGCTCTGCCGGGTGAATCGCCATGGATCTACCCGCCCGCACTTTCGCACTTTCGCACTTTTGCACTTTCGCACTGCAGTTCACGGCCGCCCCGGCGGCAGCGCCGTGTCCCACCCCAGCGCATCGTACCGGCGCAGCACCTCCAGCGTGCGGTCCAGGGGCAGCGCCTCCACGGTAGTGCCGTTGCCGGTGGTCGTCGTGGCGCGGAAGAGCGAGTTGAGGATGGCCTCCTCCGTCGCCTCGGCCGCGGCCTGGAAGAGCGGGGACGTGCGCTCGTTCGGCAGGTCGCGGACGGTGGCCGGCTCCGGCGCGCGCGGGTTGCGGCGCACCTCGGCGGCGGTGGAGAACGCGATCACGTAATCGCCCGAGCCGTTGGTCATCGACGCGCCCGTGCGGGCCAGGCCTACCAGCGCGCGGGTGGCCAGGCGCTCCAGGTTGCGGGCATCCAGCGGCGCGTCCGTGGCCACGATCATCATGATGCTGCCGTCGCCCCGGTCGCGCGGGCCCTCCAGCTGCGACTGCAGGAAGTAGCGGCCCAGCGCCCGGCCCACGGGCGCGCCGTTGACCGTCAGCACGCCGCCGTAGTTGCTCTGCACCAGCACGCCCACGGTGTATCCGCCCAGCGCCGCCGGCAGCCGCCGCGAGCTGGTGCCGATGCCGCCCTTCCACCCGAACGCGACGGTCCCCGTCCCCGCGCCCACGGCGCCCTCCTCTACGGGCCCCGCGGACGCGCCGTCCAGCGCCGCCACCACGTGGGCCGCCGTGAGCGGACGGGCGCGGATGTCGTTGAGCGTGCCGTCGTTGGTCTCGCCCACGACGGGGTTGATGGAGCGCACGTCCTGCATCCCCGGCCGCGCCAGCATCCAGTCGGTGAGCGCGTTGGCCGCGTTCCACACGCAGAGCGTGCAGGTGAGCAGGATGGGCGTCTCCAGCTCGCCCAGCTCCCGCACCTGCGTGAACCCCAGCAGCTTGCCGAAGCCGTTGCCCACGTGGATGGCCGCTGGCACGCGCTCCAGGTACGGGTTGCCGCCGTGGGGCAGGATGGCCGTGACGCCCGTGCGCACGCGGTCGCCTTCGATGACGGTCGTCTGCCCCACGCGCACGCCTTCCACGTCGGTGATGGCGTTCAGCGGCCCCGGCGGCAGGATGCCGACCACCACGCCGGCCTCCCGTGCGCGCGGCCGGGCCTGCGCGGCGGCGGCGTCGGTGATCATCAGGGACAGGGCGAGGCAGGGAAGGGCGAGTGCACGGCGCACGGTGGATCTCCGGCGTGGATCTCGGGATGCGGAAACGCCCCGCCAAAGTGCGCGGGGCACCGGCGGGGCGCAATGCGGGGCGGGGACGGGGGACGGCGGCGGTGGATGTAGTTCTGCGGATGTGGCGTGGATCGCGCCGGCAGCGGAGCGCCCCTCCCCCCGGCCCCCTTCCCGCTCGTTCCTCGCGTAGAGGGGGAGCACTGCAGCAGATTTCCGCACTCCACCGCGGACGTCATTCTGAGGGCGGCGCCGCCCCGCCTTCAACTCCGCGAGCAACCATGGCGCCGACCGAAAAATCCGGTCCCCGGTACGTGCTCCGCTCAACCGCGCGGCGCTCCGCCCGTGATGGACAGTCCGCGCAGGCGGACTTCGTGTGGTCGTTGCGGCGAGTTCATTCGCTCTGCTCCTCCGCCCAGCGCCCGAAATCCATCGCGGATGAACGATCATCCTTCGCCAAACAAAAGCCCCGCCAACGTGCGCGGGGCTCCATCGTAACGCGATCTCTTCCAGCAGCGGCGATCAGATGTCGCCCTCCATCTCCACCACGGCGGGATCCAGCGGATCCTGGCACTCCGCGGCCATGCTGCCGAACTGCACCGTCTTGCCCGTCATCCAGGAAAAGCGGTTGGAGACGACCAGGTAGTACTGCCCCGGCGCGAGCCGCAGGTCGAAGTTCTCGGCCGTGGTGCGCGAGCGGGAAAAGTAGGACATGAACTCGCTGCGCTGCTTGAAGCCGGAGTATCCCGCCTCGTCCACGAAGAAGATGTCCACGTCGTGGCTGCCGCCCGCGGTCACGGCCACGGAGCCGCGCACCGTGCACTTCCAGTCGCGCAGGTCGAAGCCGTAGACCATGTACTGCCCGCCGTCCAGGTTCGCCGCCCGCGCATCCATCAGCGTAAAGCGCGACGGCGGCGGGGGTGGGGGAGGCGTCGGCCGGCGCGCGGCGGGCTTCTCTGCCTCGACCGCGGGCGCGGATTTCCGGCCGGGCAGCAGGTTCGCGCCCGCGACGTTCGCCGCGCCGTCCAGCAGCATGTTCTGCCCCAGGAAGTAGCCGCCGGCGCCCAGGACGAGC
>DASQZE010000195.1:0-7538 GCA_035638875.1 Longimicrobium sp. | reverse complement strand
CTCGCGCAGGGTGTACATCGCCACCGCGCCCTTGTGGTAGTACAGGTACGCCTGGTCGTCCACCTCCAGCAGCGGCACCTCGCGGTTGCTGAAGACGCGCCGGCCCTGGAGGTAGTGGTCCATCTCGTAGTCGTAGAACCGGCGCACCTGCTCGGGGCCCAGCGCCTTTTCCATCACCATCATCGCCCCGTACTGCGCCAGCGTCTCGGAGAGCAAGGCGTTCCCCCGTACGTCGGCGCCCCTCACCTGCCCGCCCCACCACTGGTGTGCCGTCTCGTGCGCCACCACGAAGAACGTGCGGTCCACGTCCCCCGGGTTCACCCGCGTAAGGAACGCGCTCCCCTCGCCGAACGCGATGTTCTGCGGATGCGCGCGGGCAAACGACTGGTAGCGCGGAAACTCGATGATGCGCAGCTCGCGCGCCGGGTACGGGCCGAAGTTCGTCGTGTAGTACTCCAGCGACGCCTGCATGCCCCGGAGCATCCGGTCCACGTTCACGTCGTGCGTGGGATGATGCAGCACCGTGAGCGCCACGTCCTTCCACCGGCCCCGGCGCGCGGCGTACTCGGCGGAGAAGAACGGGTTCATGAACGGGAGCGGCGTCTCCGTGCGGTAGTGGAAGTAGCGCCGCCCGCCCGTCCGCCACTCCCGCACCAGCGTGCCGACGGTGACCGCCGTCTGGTTCGCGTCCGTGCCGATGACGGCGTCCACGTGCACGAGCTCTGCGCCGCGCTGGTCGAAGCGCGCCCGGCTGCCGCGCGGGTCGTCCGCGGCGGGCGGGGGGGCGCGCGGGGGCAGGCCGTGCTCCGCGCGCGCCTCCGCATCCGTCAGCTCCCCCTCCGGCTGGTAGCCGATGATGGGGAGCCAGCGCCGGTCGAAGTAGGTGCCGTTGCCCGCCACCGCCGTCGCGATGCCGCTGTTGGGAAAGCCGCGCTGCCCCACGGCCACGTCGAACGCCAGCCGCAGCGAGTCGCCCGGCGCGAGGGGCCGCGCCAGGGCGTAGACCTGGTACTGCAGATCCCCGTCGTCCAGCACCCGCCGCGCCCCGACTCCGAGTGAGATGGAGCGCGCCCGCACGTCCGGGTGGATGAGCACGTGCACGGAATCGATCGGCCGCCCCGTGCGGTTCACCAGCTGGTAGGTGCCGCGCAGGTCCGCCGCGCGCCGCCGGGGATGCAGGTCCAGGCGCAGGTCGGCCCGGGCGATGCTCGGCTGCGGGGCGTCCTCGTACCGCTTGTACCGCCGCTCGTACTCCGCCTTGACCCCCGCCGAGTCGAACGGGGTGTGGTACTCGTTCAGGACGTTGGTGTTGTAGAAGATGAATCCGCCCAGCGCCACGATCAGCGCCACCGCCACGCCCGCCGCGCGCAGGATCGAAGGCGTCAGCCGCGCGCGGGCGAACGCGACGGCCGGTCGCGACTCGCGGTCACGGCCCCGCACCCAGAACAATCGCGCGATCACGGCCAGCAGCAGCGCCCACGCGGCCCAGTACAGCTTGAACCAGACGAACGGCGCCACGAAAGGGCCGAATCCGTTCATGTCCGAGTACACCCAGCCGGGGCTGGTGCCGTACACGAGCAGGTGGTGGCGGATGCCGAGCTGGGACGAGAACGCCGTACCCAGGTAAAAGAGCACCACCACCAGGTGACCCACGTATTTCTGGTTCACGATCACGTGCACCGCCATGGCCAGCGCAGCCAGCAGCACGTAGTCCGCCAGCTTGATCCCGAACAGGATGCGCAGGTACAGCCCCAGTTCGTAGCGGTGGTAGCCCTGCACGGCCTGCAGCATCACCCCCGCCGCCATCAGCACGGCCTGCAGGACGATCAGCATCGCCACCAGGGCCAGGAACCGGCCCAGCAGCGAAACCCAGTCCGGCACGGGCGCCGCGTCGGTGATGGCGCTGGCCCCCACCTCGCGCTCCTTCCACACCAGCTCGCCCGCGAACACGGCGATCAGGATGATGACCACGGGCGCCAGCGCCGTCCCCAGCACGACGGCCGCGACCAGGTGCGTCACGGGCCAGCTCGCCGTGCCGAACACCTCCGCGCCCACGTTCCACCCGAACGCGAAGACGATGACGACCGCGCCCGCCAGCAGCACCAGGAACGCGCGGCTCCCGGCGATCTCCTCCAGCGCGCGCCGCATCACCGCCAGCGTCTGCCACCCCCGCGCGCGCGCCCCGAACGAGCGCGGCACGACGGGCACGGCCACAGGCCTCGTCCGCTCCGGCGCCACGTCCGCAACGGCGCGCCGTCGCTTCCACCGCGTCCCTGCCCCGCCGGGATGCGCGAACCGGAAGCGGCGGTGCAGCAGCACGAGAAACGCCAGCGCCACCCCCATCCACAGCAGGCGGTTCCACAGCAGCAAATCCGGGAAGCCGATCAGCTGCGTGTTGCGCTGGACGGGCGTCCAGTACCGCGTCAGGTCCTCCAGCACCGCCATCCCGAACGGGTCCGCCAGCACGGCCAGCGTGGGGTTGGTGATGCGCCCCCGGTAGGCGTCCATGAACAGGTAGACGACGAACAGGCCCATCCCGCCCAGGAACGCCGGCAGCATCTGCCGCGCGAGCGCCGCCAGGGCAAACAGGAGGGCCGCCGCCAGCACCATGTTGGGCAGCAGAAAGAGCAGGTACGGCTGCACGTACGCGCCCGGGATGAACGGCCCGAACATCTGCCGGTCCAGGTAGGGCATCTGCGCGGCGATCAGCTGCCCCAGGGGAATCCCCAGCAGCATGACGGCGTTCACCACGAGCGTCCCCAGGAAGCGCCCGCCCAGGTACTCCGCCGTCCGCATGGGCGACGTGTACATCAGCGGATGCATGCGGGACTGGATGTCGCGCGTGGCCGCCTCGCCAAAGAGCGCCGCCGTCACCAGCATCCCCACCAGGCTTACGATTGAGGAGATGGTCGCCACCATCTCCGGCGAGTTCACCCGGCTGCTGCTGCCGTTCACGATGTGCAGCATGAGAAACGAGAGCCCCAGCAGCATCCCCCCGTACACCCAGGTGGAGCCCCGCCGCAGCCGGTACTCGATCTCGAAGCGGAACACCTCCCCCAGCTTCATGGCGCCACCTCGGCCGCCGCCCGCGCCGCCGGACCGTGGTGGCCGGCCATCACGCTGAAGTACACGTCCTCCAGGTCCGGCTCCACCGGCTCCCACTCCGCGCCCGGCCGTGCGTGCGCGTACACGTGCACCACCGTGCGCCCCGCCAGCAGCTTGGTGGAGATCAGGGGGAACTCGCGCTCGGTCGCCGGCAGCTCGCCGCGGGGGACGGTCCTGCGCCAGATGCGGCCTCGGATCGCCTCCACCGCCTGCAGGGGCTCCGCCTCCAGCAGGATCTGCCCGCGGTTGATGATGGCCATGCGGCTGCACAGCTCCGCCACGTCTTCCACGATGTGCGTGGAAAGCAGCACCACGCTGTTCTCGCCGATCTCGCTGAGCAGGTTGAGAAAGCGAACGCGCTCCGCCGGGTCCAGCCCCGCCGTGGGCTCGTCCACGATGATGAGCCGCGGATCGCCCAGCAGCGCCACGGCCACGCCGAAGCGCTGTCGCATGCCGCCGGAGTAGCCGCCCAGCTTTTCGCGGCGCACGTCCCACAGGTTGGTCTGCCGCAGCAGCGCCTCTACCACCTCCGCCCGCGCGCGCGGCTGCACGATCCCTTTGAGCACGGCGAAGTGCTCCAGCAGCCGCTGCGCTCTCACCCCCGGGTACACGCCGAACTCCTGCGGCAGGTACCCCAGCGTCTTGCGCAGCTCGTCCTTCTGCCCGATGACGTCGATGTCGCCCAGGCGGATGGAGCCCTCGTCCGGGTCCTGCAGCGTAGCCAGGGTGCGCATCAGCGTGGACTTGCCCGCCCCGTTGGGCCCCAGCAGCCCGAACATCCCGCGCGGAATGGTCAGCGATACGTTCCGCAGCGCGTGCACGCCGTTGGGATACGTCTTGGAAAGGTTGCGGATCTGCAGTTCCATGGGGATGGGACGTGGGGGAGAGTCAGGCAGGATCGTCGATGAGCGTTCGGACCGGGCGGCGCGCCCCTCACGATGAACAACGCGGGACCAAACGTTTGGTTTCAGAACCGGACGGACGGAGAGCGAAAGCTTCCGAAGATCGAACATCTTGCCACATATATGACAGGATGCTAGCCTTTGTGACAAGATAACCGGCGGATCTTGCCACCCGATTCCAGGCTATTCCTCGCATGCTGCGGCGTTTTGTCTACGCTCCCGCCGGTGAGTGACAAGATCCGCCGCTGGTTCTTGCCAATCCCCACCCATCCTGCCACATGCCCCGGCTCACGCGCGACAAGAACGACCGGCAACGTGCCCGCCTCCTGCGGATCATCGGCGGGTTTCCCGACGGGATCGGCCGGGAGAAGCTTGCCCGCGAGTACGAGGGCCGGTTCGGAACGCGGATCGCGTGGCGCACGCTGCTGCGCCGCCTGCACGATCTCGCCGACGCCGGCAAGATCACCGCGGTGGGGGTGGCGCGGAACCGGGTGTATCGCCCAGCCGCAGTGCAAGTACCCGTTCCAGGGGTGGCGCGGGATGACGGCCGACCCGCTGATCTTGCCACAGAAGAGGATTACGTCCCCCTCTCCCCGGCAGGCGCGGAGGTCCGTGCGCTCATCCGGCGCCCCATCAGCCAGCGCGAGCCCGTCGGCTACCGGATGGAGTTCCTTGAGCGCTATCGCCCGGGCACCACGTGGTACCTGCCGAAGGACGTCCGCGGCCACCTCCACGAGATCGGAGTTACGGCTGACCCCGAGCGGCCCGCCGGCACCTTTGCCCGCGACGTGTTCGACCGCCTGCTGATCGACCTGTCGTGGGCGTCCAGCAGGCTGGAGGGCAACACCTACAGCCGGCTGGACACGCAGAACCTCATCCAGTTCGGCCAGCAGGCGGAGGGCAAGGACGGCCAGCAGGCGCAGATGATCCTGAACCACAAGCGCGCCATCGAGTTCCTGGTGGACGAGGCCGAGGTGGTGGGGCTGGACCGGCGCACGCTCACGACCATCCACAGCGCGCTCTCGGAAAACCTCCTCGACGATCCCCGCGACGAGGGAGGCATCCGCAAGCGGCCGGTGGGGATCTCGGGCACGCCCTACCTCCCCGTCGCCATCCCGCAGGTGGTGGAGGATGCCCTCGATCTGCTTTTGGCCTCGGCCTCCGCGATCCCGGACCCGTTCGAGCAGGCGTTCTTCGCCATGGTCCACATCCCGTACCTGCAGCCGTTTACGGACGTGAACAAGCGCACGTCGCGCCTGGCGGCCAATATCCCCCTCATTCGCGCCAACCTGTGTCCCCTGTCGTTCGTGGACGTGCCGGAACGCGCGTACGTGGAGGGGACGCTCGGCGTGTACGAGCAGACGCGCGTGGAGCTGCTGCGGGACGTGTTCGTCTGGGCGTACGAGCGTTCCTGTGCGCAGTACCGGGTGGTGCGGGAATCGATGGGGCAGCCGGACCCGCTCCGCCTGCGGTATCGCGATGCGCTGGCGGAGGTGGTGCGCCATACGATCGTGTCCCTCGCGCCTCCGGGCACCCGCCTGCTGCGCGCGTGGGCGCAGGAGCACGGCGTCCCGGACGACGACCGGGAGGGTTTCGTGGATCGGGCGCTCTCCCTGCTCATGGGACTGCACGAGGGCAACATCGGCCGATACCGCATCCGCCCGGCGGAGCTCGACGCCTGGAACGCCGAGTACCGCTCCTGAGCACAGGCGCAGACGGCGGGCCTGTCCGGTGACATCTCCAATATCCTGTCACTGATCCTGTCATAAACCATCGCGAGTGACACGATAAATGACAAGATGCTACGATCCTGCCACATCTCCGCAAGCCATACCCTGTCACGCCGGTGACAAGCATGATGCGCGGCTCGCTTGCCGTGACCGGCAGCGGGGACTATCGTGCCGCGCGATCGAAGGCGGTTCACCTTTCCAGCGAAGAATCATGACCATTCGGCATTGGTGCGCGGCAGCGGCGGTGGGTGCGGTCGCGGCGTGCGCGCCCGCCACCGTCCAGGCACCCGCCAGCCCCGCGCCCGCGCCGGCCGGCACCATGGCGCCCGCGTCCGCCCCCATGGCGGCGCGTCCCGCGAGCACGGGCACGGATTCCATCGACATCAAGCTGGCGCGCTACACGCCCGTGCGGCTGACGACGGACCTGCCCCTGAGTCCGCGCGAGCGGCAGATGCTCCCGCTGCTCATCCAGGCGGCGCAGGAGATGGACGTCATCTTTCGCATGCAGGCGTACGGCAACCTGGACTCGCTGCTTGCCTCCATCCAGGACCCGCGGGTGCGGCGCTACGCGGAGATCAACTACGGGCCGTGGGACCGGCTGGCGGGCAACGTGCCCTTCCTTCCCGGCACCGGGCCCAAGCCGGACGGCGCCAACGTCTATCCAGCCGA
Organism: Longimicrobium sp.; assembly: GCA_035638875.1. Taxonomy (GTDB): domain Bacteria; phylum Gemmatimonadota; class Gemmatimonadetes; order Longimicrobiales; family Longimicrobiaceae; genus Longimicrobium. The sequence continues at coordinate 1,132 of DASQZE010000195.1, read as the reverse complement.
CATGACGAAGGCGGAGTTCGACGCGCAGGTGGCCGGCGGCGGCGCGCGGGCGGATTCGCTGCGCAGCCTGTACACCGTCGTGCGGCGCGGGCCAGGCGGGCGCGTGACGGCCGTGCCCTACCACGTGGCGTTCGCGCCCCCGCTGCAGCGCGCCGCCGGCCTGCTGCGGCAGGCCGCCGCCCTCGCCGACGACGCGGGGCTGCGCCGCTACCTGGAGCTGCGCGCCGGCGCGCTGCTCACGGACCAGTACCAGCCCAGCGACATGGCGTGGCTGGACATGAAGACCAATCCGCTGGACATCGTCATCGGCCCCATCGAGACGTACGAGGACGCGCTGTTCGGCTACAAGGCGTCGTACGAGGCGTACGTGCTCATCAAGGACCCGGAGTGGAGCCGGCGCCTGTCGCGCTACGCCGCCCTCCTTCCGGGCCTGCAGCAGGGGCTGCCCGTGCCCGAGGCGTACCGCCGCGAAACGCCGGGCACGGACAGCGAGCTCAACGCCTACGACGTGGTCTACTACGCAGGCGAGGCCAACGCGGGCGGCAAGACCATCGCCATCAACCTCCCCAACGACGAGGAGGTGCAGCTGGCCAAGGGCACGCGCCGGCTGCAGCTGCGCAACGCCATGCGCGCCAAGTTCGACCGCATCCTCGTCCCCATCGCGGAGATGCTCATCGCGCCCGACCAGCGGCGGCACATCACCTTCGATGCGTTCTTCGCCAACACCATGTTCCACGAGGTGGCGCACGGGCTGGGGATCAAGAACACCATCAACGGCCGCGGCACCGTGCGCGAGTCGCTGCGGGACCAGGCCAGCGCGCTGGAAGAGGGCAAGGCCGACGTGCTGGGTCTGTACATGATCACCCGGCTGAACGAGATGGGCGAGATCGAGGGTGACGTCACGGACAGCTACGTGACGTTCCTGGGCAGCATCTTCCGCTCGGTGCGCTTCGGCGCGTCCAGCGCGCACGGCCGCGCCAACATTGCCCGCTTCAACTACTTCAAGGAGCGCGGCGCCTTCAGCCGCGACGCGGCGACGGGCACCTACCGCGTGGACCCGGTGCGCATGCGGACGGCAATGAACGCTCTTTCCGAGCTGATCCTGCGCTTTCAGGGGGATGGAGACTACGCG
>DASQZE010000194.1:0-7229 GCA_035638875.1 Longimicrobium sp. | reverse complement strand
CCGCGCACGGCTGCCGGAAGGCACGGAGGTGACCGTGCGCGGCGCCCTCGCAGCCAACTGGATGCCGCCCGCCGATCCCAAGGCCCGCCGCCCGCTCCTCCCCGTCCACGCGTCCGCCGTGGAGCGCAACAACGGCGCGATCCCCTGGTGCGCGGGGGGAATGCGCATCCGCTTTCCCCGCGGGGCCGCGCCCGCGCAGGCAGGGACGGAGCTCGTGCTCCGCGGTCAGTGGCGGACGCTGCCGAAGCCCGTCCTGGGCAGCGGGTGGCCGCGCGATCCCGGGTTCGCGGGCTACGTGTCCGTGGAGACCGTGACCGTCACGTCGGCACCGTCGTACCGAAGGCACCCGCTGCTGACCACGCGGGGGCGCACGGAGCGGCAGCTGCACCGGCTGATGGGCCGCCACGGGCCGCTTGCGGACGCCCTGCTGCTGGGCCGGCGCGAAACGCTGGACCGCGCGCTCAGCGACCGCTTCGCGCAGACGGGGCTCGTGCACCTGCTGGCCATCAGCGGCGGGCACGTGGCGCTCATCGGCGCCGTGTTCGTGCTGCTGGGGCGGATGCTGCGGCTGCCGCGCCGGGGCGTGGCCTGGCTGACGATCGTCCTCGTCGCCGTGTACCTGGCCGTGATCGGCGCGCCGGCGTCCGCGGTGCGCTCGGGGATCATGCTGGCGCTGGCGCTGATCGCCACCGTGCTGCAGCGGCCATCGGCCACGCTCCCCATCGTCTCGGCCGCGGCGTTCGCCATCCTGGCGGTGGAGCCCATGGCCGCGCTGGACATCGGCTTTCAGCTGTCGTTCGCGGGCGTGCTGGGCATCCTGCTGCTGCGCGGGCCCCTCATGCGGCGCGTGCCCGCAGCGTGGAAGAAGAACGTGGCTGCGCGCTGGCTGGTGGAATCGGCCCTCGTGAGCATCGCCGCGTTCGCCACGACGGCGCCGGTGGTCGCGCACCACTTTGGGCAGGTAGCGCCCGTCTCCATCGTGGCCAACCTGCCGGCCATCCCCCTTACCAGCCTGGCGCTCGTCGGCATCGGCGCGGCGGCGGCGCTGGAGCCCGTGGCGCCGCCGGTCGCGCGGCTGGTTGCGGACGGGGCGGGGCTGGCGCTGGACGGGTTGACCTGGGTGGTGGACGTGGCCATCCGCGTTCCCGGCGGGCACGCGGCCGTGGCCCGCCCGCGGTGGTGGCTGTGGGCGGTGGCCGGCCTGGTGATTCTCCTGGTCCTGGACGCCACGGCGCGGATGCACGTCCGGGTGCGCTGGGCCGTGGCGGCCATGTCGGCCGCGGCGGCGTTCCTGCTGCTGCCCCTGGCGGGGGCGGCGGCGGACGGCGGGCTGGAGATCGTCTTCATCGACGTGGGGCAGGGGGACGCCGTGGCCATCCGCACCCCCGCCGGCCGCTGGCTGCTGGTGGATGCCGGCGAGCGCGACGACGGTTGGGACGCGGGGGAGCGCCGCGTGCTGCCGTACCTGCGCGCGCGCGGGGCGGGCAGGATCGAGGCGCTGGTACTCACGCATCCCCATGCCGACCACGTGGGCGGCGCGGCGGCCGTCATGCGCGGGATGGAGGTGGAGCAGGTGATCGAGCCGGGGCTCCCCGTGGGCTCGTCCGTGTACCTGGAGACGCTGCGTGCGGCAGAAGAGCGGGGCGTGGACTGGGCTGCGGCACGGCAGGATCGGACCTTGCAAGTAGACGGAGTGGAAATCCTGTTCCTGTGGCCCGCCGTGGACGTTCTTGACGCTCCCGCCGATCCGAACGACATTAGCGCGGTGATACGCGTGCGTTATGCCGGTTTCTCCGCGCTCCTCACGGGCGATGCGCCGGCCTGGGTGGAGGAGCGGCTGGTCGCCCGCTACGGCGCGGAGCTGCGCGCCGACGTGCTCAAGGCCGGCCACCACGGCAGCCGCACGTCGACGTCCGCCGCGTTCCTGGACGCGGTGGAGCCGGCGCTGGTGGTGGTGAGCGCCGGGGTGCGCAACGACTACGGGCACCCGCACGCCGAGGTGCTGCGCCGGCTGGACGCGCGGGGCATCGAGCTGGCCCGCACGGACCAGGACGGCACGGTGCGCGTGGCGGTGGAGCCGGGCGGCGCGGAATGGAAGGTGGAGCCGTGAGCCTGCTGGGCCGGATGGCGGACCGCGTGCTGGGCGAGCGGGTGCCGGCGCGCGACCTGCCGCACCCCGTGCCGCCGGGCGTGACCGTGCGCCGCGGCGGGGTGATGCCGGCCCTGGGCGGGTGGTTCATGGGGGGATCGCGCATGCCGGCGGCGGCCGTGACGTTCGGCCGCACCATCCTGTGCGATGCGCATCGCCCCATCACGGACGATTTGATCGTGCACGAGCTGGTGCACGTGGAGCAGTGGAAGGACCCCCTGTTCGCGGCAAAGTACGTGGCGGGGTGGATGAAGCACGGGTATCGCCACAACCCGTTCGAAGAAGAAGCATACGCGCGGCAGCGTCAGTACCTCGCGTCCAAGAAAACCGTACCCCCGAGGCCCCTTTGAGCAGCCATTCCGTCGTCACCATCGAGCGCCACATCATCGAGGCGGAGCGCCAGTTTCCCGAGGCCACGGGTGCCTTCTCCAACATCATGTACGACATCGCCTTCGCCGCCAAGATGATCGCGCGCGAGGTGCGCCGCGCGGGCCTGGCCGACGTGCTGGGCTACACGGGCGAGGTGAACGTGCAGGGCGAGGAGGTCAAGAAGCTGGACGAGTTCGCCCACGAGGTGATCTTCAAGGCCCTGGACCACACGGGCCACCTGTGCGGGATGGCGTCGGAAGAGGTGGAGGCGTTCATCCCCATCCCCGACCGCTTTCCCACGGGCAAGTACTGCGTGCTCTTCGATCCGCTGGACGGCTCGTCCAACATCGAGGCCAACGTGTCCGTGGGCACCATCTTCAGCGTGCACCGCAAGATCAGCGACCACGAGCGGGGCAGCATCGAAGACTGCCTGCAGCCTGGCTACAAGCAGGTCGCGGCGGGGTACGTGGTGTACGGGTCGTCCACCATGCTCGTGTACACCACGGGCAACGGGGTGCACGGGTTCACGCTGGAGCCCAGCATCGGCGAGTTCCTGCTGTCGCACCCCAACATCTGCATCCCCACACCCTCGCAGCGCATCTACAGCGTGAACGAGGGCAACTACGGCAAGTGGTTCCCCGAGCAGCAGCGGCTGGTGGACCACCTGCAGGGGCGCGACGGCGGCGGGCAGAAGCCGTTCAGCGCGCGCTACATCGGGTCGCTGGTGGCGGACTTTCACCGCAACCTGCTGTACGGCGGGATGTTCATGTACCCGGCGGACGTCAAGAGCCCGCGCGGCAAGCTGCGGCTGCTGTACGAGGCGGCGCCCCTGGCCATGATCGCTGAGCACGCCGGCGGCCGCGCGTCCGACGGCGTGCGGCCCATCAACCAGATCATCCCCGACTCGCTGCACCAGCGCACGCCGCTGTACATCGGCACCACGGAGTTCGTGCAGCTGGCGGAGCAGTTCCTGGCCGGCGGGCCCGGCGCGGGCGCCGAGACGGTCTCCATCGAGGCCATCGCAGCCGGGGTCTGAGCCCGGCCGGGAAACCGCGGGCTCACGCGGAGACGCGGAGGGCGCGGAGAACGGCGGCGGATCGATCCGCAGGGGAGCAGAGAAGCGGAGAGACGGAGCAAGGCATGGGGTTCCTCTGCTGCTCTGCCTCTCCGCTTCTCTGCATGAAGTCCTTTTTCCGGGATTGAGGCGGCCGATGCCCGAGCTTCCCGACGTCGCGGTCTACATCGAGGCGCTGGAGCGGCGGATCCTGGGGCAGACGCTCACGGGGATCCGCATCGCCAACTCGTTCGTCCTGCGCACGGTGGATCCCCGGCCGGCGGACGTGGTGGACCGCGCGGTCGCCGGAGTGCGCAGGGTGGGGAAGCGCATCGCCATGGAGCTGGAAGGCGGGCTGTTCATCGTCGTGCACCTGAGGGTGGCGGGACGCTTTCGCTGGCTGGCGGCGGGCGCGAAGGTGCCGGGAAAGATCGGCCTGGCGGCGTTCGACTTCGCCAACGGCACGCTGGCCCTGACGGAGGCGGGGAGCAAGCGCCGCGCATCCATCCACCTGCTGCGCGGCGAAGCGGCCGTGCGTGCGCAGGACCGCGGCGGCGTGGAGGTGCTGGACGCATCGCTGGAGGCGTTCCGCGAGGCGCTGGCCCGCGAGCCGCACACGATCAAGCGCTCGCTCACCGACCCGCGGTTGTTCAGCGGCATCGGCAACGCGTACTCGGACGAGATCCTGCACCGCGCCCGCCTGTCGCCCCTCAGGCTGTCCACGAGCCTGGACGATGCGGAGACGGCGCGGCTGTACGAGGCGGCGCGATCCACCCTGCTGGAGTGGATCGGGCGGCTGCGGGCGCAGGCGGGGGACGGCTTTCCCGCGAAGGTGAAGGCGTTCCAGGAGGGGATGGCGGTGCACGGGCGCTTTGGCCAGCCGTGCCCGGACTGCGGCGCGCCCGTGCAGCGCATCGTCTACGCGGAAAACGAGACCCACTACTGCGCGCGCTGCCAGACGGGCGGCCGGCGGCTGGCGGACCGCGCCCTGTCGCGCCTGCTCAAGGAAGACTGGCCGCGCTCCATCGACGAAGTGGAGTAGGGCGCCGGGAGGGACGGGGAGCGCCCCTCTCCCGCCGTCGCATCGTGTTGGTAACAAACGGGTTGCGTGATTGCTGCCTCGCGGTTATAATCCTTGCCTTACCTCACCCGAAGTACCCCGTCCCGACTGTTCCTGTCGGGCAGCCGAATGCCCCACCGCCGATGATGAACGGGAGGCCCTGCGCCCCCCGTTGCCGATGTGCCCGCTTCCGGCCGCCCCACAGGGCGCCGCGAGAGGGCCTGCGTTCCTGCTCCGAAAAGGCACCCCGGTCGCGAGGCCGGTCCGCAAAGCCAGGAATCTCGGGCTCGCCCGCCGAGATGGTCCGGCCGCCGGAGAACCCCGCCGGGTCCTGAGACCCGACCACCGGTTCCCACCTGGAGACACGCCATGCAACGTCTGCCCGTCCGCTCCCTCGCCCTGGCCGCCGCCGCCGCACTCGCGACCGGCGCCTGCTCCACCGACCGCGACACGTCGCCCCTCGCCGCCGATCCGGCGGGCGCGTCGCTGAACACCGGCGCCGCCGGCGGACCCAACGGCACCTACATGATCCTGGGCCGCAACGGCGTGCTTCCCACGGACCTGGAGGCCCGGGTGCAGGGCGCCGGCGGCCGCGTGATCTCCATCATCCCCGAGATCGGCGTCGCGTTCGCGGAGCCGGTGGAGCCGGGCTTCGTGGCGGCTGCCGCGGGGATCGCCGGGGTGGAGTCGGTGAGCCCCGACATCGAACTGCAGTACACGGCCACGGAGGCCCAGGGCGGCCCCGCCACGGAAGTCTCCGCCGAAGGGGTGCTGATCTCGGACGAGGCCTCGGTCGCGGCCGCCAGCCTGGGTGACGACGAGACCTTCTACTCGTTCCAGTGGGCGCCCGCCGCAGTTAACGCGCCCGAGGCGTGGGCCGCCGGCGTAACGGGCCGCGGGGCGCGTGTGGCCATCGTGGACGGCGCCATCTACACCAACCACCTGGACCTGAAGGCCAACGTGGACGTGGCCGCGTCGGCCTCGTTCGTCCCGGGCTTTGCGTACAACCAGGACGTGGGCACGCTGTGGCACGGCACGCACGTGGCCGGCATCGTGGCCGCGCGCGACAACGGCATCGGCACGGTGGGCATCGCGCCCAACGCCACGCTCATCGGCGTCAAGGTGCTGCACAACGGCACGGGCAGCCACAACGCCATCCTGAACGGCATCATGCACTCCGCGCGGCCGCGCTCCGAGGGCGGCGCCGAGGCCGACATCATCAACATGAGCCTGGGCGCCACGGTGGACTACCGCGGCAACTGGGGCAGCGCGGACTTCCGCACGGCGTTCCGCGAGCTGCAGAAGGCGTACGACCGCGCCACGCGCTACGCGCACCAGCAGGGCGTCACGATCATCTCCACCACGGGCAACGAGTCCGTGAACTACGACGCCAACAAGAATCTGTTCAAGTTCCCCGCCGAGAACCAGTTCGTGATCGCGGTTTCCGCCACGGGCCCCATCGGCTGGGCGCGCGGTGCCCGCAACTTCTCGACGCTGGCCTACTACTCCAACTTCGGCAAGTCCATCACGGGGCTGTCGGGCCCGGGCGGCAACGCGGCGCTGCTGGTGGTAAACGGCGACGGCGGCACCTGCACGGTCACGGGCACGTACCGCACGCTGACCAACGCCTGCTACGCCTTTGACATGATCATGTCCACGGTGCGCGGCAGCGGCGCGGCCACCACCAGCTACAACTGGACGCAGGGCACCAGCATGGCGGCCCCGCTCGTCTCGGGCGTGGCGGCGCTGATCATCGAGCGCAGCGGCGGCACGGCCACCCCGGCGCAGGTGCGCACGGCGCTGCAGCGCGGCGCGACGGACCTGGGCAAGCCGGGCGAGGACGCGGAGTACGGCGCCGGCTGGGTAAACGCGCTCCGCTCCATCCAGTAGCGCGTACGGCCTGAACGAACGAGCCCCGGAGCGAACGTCGCTTCGGGGCTTCTTTGCGTTGGGGTCCAGGGAAGCGCGCTTACGTCGAGGGGCGGGCGCGGAAACGACAACGGACTGGAATCACACAGAGGAACAGGGGGAACAGAGAACGGCGGAAAAGCCCTCTCTTACCCCTGTTCCTCTGTGTGCGATTGCCGTTGCTGTTCTCTGTTCCCATGCCTTGTTGCCGCGAATCCGCCCGATCAGCGGAAGGGCAGGGCCTGCGGCTCGGGAGGCAGCCCGGCCTCCTCGCGGCGGCGGGCGCGGGCGGCGGGGCGGTACTTCTCCATGTAGTAGATGGCCCCGCCCATGAAAGGGGTGAGCATGATGGCGACCGCCCATCCCGTGCTCCCCGCGCGCAGGGCGTGCCGCATCAGCACCAGGTGCACCGCGGCCATCGGGATCGCGCCGGCCAGCCAGAGCGGGTGTTCCATCCAATCCTCACGCAGTCAACGGGGAGCACTCCATCCGTACAAGGATGCTCTCTGCCGCCGCCCGGGGCAAGAGGAAGATGCGGAACCAAAAAGCTAGGCTTGCCCCGACCGCAAGGACACCCGGTTAGTGGGGATCAGGCGGCTTTTGGAAGCGACGCGCGCGTCGCTTCCAAAAGCCGCTCGTCGAACTCCGCCGGCGTCAGGTACCCCAGGCTGGAGTGCCTGCGATGGCGG
>DASQZE010000193.1:0-7500 GCA_035638875.1 Longimicrobium sp. | reverse complement strand
AACCTCGATTTCGAGGAGATTGATACATGCCCACCGATTCAGAAACCATTGTCTGGCCGCGCGTCATCCCCGACGCCGGGCCGGTGCGGGAGCTGATCGTGGTCGCGCGCGCCGACGCCGGACTGCGCGCCACGGGCACCGACGTCACCTCCACCGCCGGTGCCGCCGTCGGCGCCATCTCGCTCGTCCTGCGCGAAGCCGGCGCGCGCATGGAGCCCCTGTTCGGCGACAGCGAGGCGCAGGTGCGTGCGCTGGGCACCGTCCCCGGCGGCGCGGGCGCGGCCATCGACCTGTCGCTCTTCTACCGGGTTTACGCGGACGACCGCTGTCTGGACGACGTGGCGCGCGTGCTGGGCGTGCAGGACGCCGTGGAGGCCGCGTACGTCAAGCCGGCTGCGTACCTGCCGGCCCTGTACCTGGGCCAGAAGCCGCGCGTTCAGCACCCGCCGGCCGTGACGCCCGACTTTACGCAGCGGCAGGGCTACCTGTTCGCCGCGCCGCAGGGGGTGGACGCCCTGCACGCCTGGGCCATGCCGGGCGGCGGCGGCAGCGGCGTGCGCATCGTGGACGTGGAGGGCGCGTGGATCTTTGGCCACGAAGACCTGCGCGAGCGGCAGGGCGGCGTGATCGCGGGCACCGAGCGCAGCAACCCGTACGTGCGCAACCACGGCACCTCCGTGGCCGGCATCGTCAGCGGCGATGCGAACGGGTGCGGGGTTACGGGGATCAGCCCCGACGCGGTCATCAGCGGCGCGTCCATCTACCCGCGGGGCACCGCGTACGCCATCCGCGCCGCCGCGGACCACCTGGCCCCCGGCGACGTCATCCTGGTGGAGTTGCACCGGCCCGGGCCCGCCGTGGACTTCGACAGCCCGGACGACCCGTTCGGGTGGATGGCGGTGGAATGGTGGCCAGACGACTTCGCGGCCATCCGCTATGCCACCCGCCGCGGCATACTTGTCGTGGAAGCGGCTGGGAACGGCGCGCAGGACCTGGATGATGCCCTCTACGACGTCCATCCCGCCGCGCCGCACGGCCCGTTTCCGTCGTGGTGGAGCAACCCGTTTCGCCGCGGGGCAATGGATCCGGCGCCATCCTGGTGGGCGCGGGCGCGCCTCCGCAGGGCACGCACGGCCGCGACCTGTGGGGCCCGGACCGCTCGCGGCTGGACTACTCCTGCTACGGCTCCGCGGTGGATGCGCAGGGGTGGGGGTGGGAGGTGACCACGGCCGGCTGGTACGGCGACCTGCAGGGCGGGCCGCACGAGACGCGCTGGTACACGGACGGGTTCGGCGGCACGTCGGCCGCGGTGCCCATCGTGGCGGGGGCGCTGGCGTGCGTGCAGGGTGCGCTGTCGGCGGCCGGCTGCCCGCGGCTGGCCCCGCTGGAGGCGCGCGGGCTGCTGCGCAAAACGGGCTCGCCGCAGCAGAACGGCCCCGCCGGCCCGGCCACGCAGCGCATCGGCAACCGCCCGGACGTGCGGGAGATGCTGTCGATGCTGCTCCCCTACTACGGCCGCGCCCTCATCGACGTCCCCGCCGCCCTGACCCCGCGCCGGTTCGCCGCCGCCGGCGCGAGGTAACGGCGCGCGGTTGATGCGGATCGCGACGAAGGGCCGGCTGCCTGCGAGGCAGCCGGCCCTCCGTCATCGCATTCGGCTGATAGTACCACGTTTGGCGATTGCCTGTACACTGGCGGAAAGAAAACAATCACGCGGAGGACGCGGAGGAATAAAGATGAGGACGCGGAGAAAACCTTCTGTTCTCCGCGTCCTCTCTGTTTGTTTCCGCGTCCTCCGCGTGATTCCATCCAGACCGGAATGCGCACACACACCTGAGACTTGGTATAAGATGGTCCTCGCCCGGCACCAAAAGGCCGGCCGCATCACCCCATGCAGCCGGCCCCGTCTGAACCCGCCGTTGCAGGCTGTAACCTGTAACCTGTAACCTGTAACCTGTCCCCTGTAACCCGCAGTTCAGGCTGCCGCATCCTTCCGCCCGATCGCCCACATCCGCAGCAGCAGTTCCTCGATCGCCTGCCGGTCCGTCAGCGACGCGGACTTCAGCAGCCGGTCCGTGCGCAGCAGCTCGCCCAGCGCCTGGTCGATCTCCGGCAGCGACCACCGGCGCGCCACGGGGACGATGCGCCGCGTCATCCACTTCTGGAACGGCTTCAATTCGCGCTCCAGCGCCCCCTGCCCGCCCGCGCAGACGAGGGCGACCTTCAGCAGTTGCCCGCCCATCCCGATCACCAGCCCCACGCCGTTCTCCCCCGCCTCCAGCAGGATGGGCAGCGTCTCGATGGCCTCGCGAAAGCGGCGCTCCGCGACCAGGTCGAACCAGGCCCAGCGGTCCTGCCGGGGGATGCTGCCGCCCACGGCCCGCACGTCGTCGATGGTGATGCGCTTCCGGTCCTGCACGTACGAGGCGAGCTTGCGCAGCTCCGAGCCCAGCATCCCCAGGTCCACGCCCATCCCGCCCACCAGCGCCCGCGCCGCCTCCGGGTCCACCTCCACCCCCAGGTCGTCGCGCCCCGTCTCCATCACCCACCCCGGCGCGTCGTCCTGCGACAGGGGCGCGAACTCCACGGAGACGGCGTGCTTCTTGAGCTCGTCGTAGAACTTGGCCTTGCTGCCGGACGGGATGGCGGCGGAAAGCACCAGGACGAGCCCTGGCGGCGGCGCCTTGGCCGCGGCCTCCACCACCGTGCGCGCCGTGACCGACAGCCCCTGCGCGTCGCGGACGACCACTACGCGGTGCTCCGCCATCATGGGCGGCGTGCCGATCATGGAGGCCAGCGTCTCCGCCGGCACGTCGCTGCCGCGTGGCTGGTCGAAGTTGAAGTCGCGGGTGGCGGGGTCCACGTACGCGGCCACGACCTTGTTCACGGCCTCGTCGCGGAGGTAGTCCTCGTCGCCGAAAAAGAAGAACGCACCCCCCGCGACCCGGTCGCGGAGAGTGCGGTCCAGCTGGCTGGGGCGGATCAGCGCCATCTACTCCGCGAGGACGGAGCCGTGCGAGCCCGCGCCGGCGTACGAGGCGGTGCGGTACAGCACGTCACCGTAGGGCATGGGATACACGTCTACCCCCACCTCCTCCAGCTGCGCGGCCAGCCCCTGCGACGAGCCCGGCGCGGACCCCGTGCGGTACGCGGGCGCGGCTGCGGCCGGCGCGCTGGCAGTCACCGGCTGCATCAGCGTCACCGTGGGGGCCGCCGCGCCGGCGTACAGGCGCGGGAGCAGGGCCACGGCCGCCACGGAGGCCGCGGCACCCAGGGCCGCCGCGGCGCCGCGCGACACGGGGCTGCGCCGGCGGCGGGCGGCGGCCATCTCGTCGTCCACGTGGTACAGGCGGTGCTGCAGCCGGTCCATGAAGTCGTCCGAGACCTCCAGCTCCGGCTGGTCCCGGAGCACCCGCACGCCCTTGTCCACCACGCGGTCGTAGCGCGCGCAGTGGTCGCACTCCCGCAGGTGCGCCTCGAACGCCACCCGTTCGGGAAGCATCAGGAGCCCGTCGCGAAAGTCCGAGTGGCCGTCCAGAAAGGTATCGCAGTCCATCATCTCGCGCCTGCGCCGCTCGTGTGGATCGGGGGACCGGCACACCGGTCCCAGGTCGTGCCCGTGGGCTGCCTTGTACGCGCCGGGCGTGTCGGAGTTCCACGCTCCCCGCGTCGGCCGGACACACCCGTCCCCGCGCGGGGACGCCCCGCCGCCAAACCGGGGAGGAGTACGATGCATTCGCCGGGGCAAAAAGGAAAGGGGGCGGCAGCGCGGGCGCGCCCGCCGCGGTGAACGGAACCGCGTTTTCTTGACTGGGAAATGAACGACGCGTACCGTGCTGCCTGGCCGAAGCGCCCTCCCGCCTCCGCCCGTCCCGGGCCACGCATCCCCCGAACCGCGGCTCCGCGTTCTACCGGCGCCCGCGCGCCCATCCGCGCGAAGGCACACGGCCTTCGCACATCCATTCATTGTCCGGAGATGATTCCACATGCGCGCAATCACGTTCATGGCCTGTGCGGCCGCGCTGCTGGCGGGTGCACAGACGGTGTCGGCACAGGTGCCCCGGCTGGCGCTGGAGGTCCGCGGCACGGCCGCCGTCCCCACGGGGCAGTGGAACGACGAGGACCTGCTCGACACCGGGTTTGGCGGGGGCGCCACCGTCACGGCCATGTTCAGCGAGCGACAAGGCGTGTACGCGGGCTGGGAGAGGATCCGGTTCCCGGTGAACGGGGACGAGGCGGAAGACGAGGACGCGGCCGGCACCGACTCCGGGTTCCGGGCGGGCCTGGCCTCCTTTCTCCCCATCTCCGCCCTGCCGAACGTGGCGATCTTCGCGGAACTGGGCCTGGTCTACAACACCTTCGAGCTTTCGTCCAGCGACGGCGGCACCCCGGTGGAGCTCGAGTCCGACGCTTCGCTGGGATACGAGACCGGCGTGGGCCTCGCCGTGCGGGCGGCCCCGCGGCTGGACGTCACGCCCATCGTCCGCTACCGGCAGTACAAACCGGAGTTCGACGGATTCGAGGACAGCGAAACGGTGAAGTACTTCTCGTGGGGCGTGGGGCTGCGCCTGCGCATCTGATCCCCCGGCCGCGGTGGCGGCGATGGCTTCCAGTCAAAAAGAACGGGGGCGGACCGTCCAACCGGTCCGCCCCCGTTTCCATCCGTCCCGCCCCCCCGGACGGAAGCCCTCAGTCCAGCACCGGCGCGATCAGCTGGGCAAAGCTGTTGCGCGCCCGGTTCAGCCGGCTCTTGACCGTGCCCAGGTTGGTGGAGGTGATCTCGGCGATCTCCTCGTACGTCTTGCCCTCCATCTCGCGGAGGATGAAGACGGTGCGGTGGTGCTCCGGCAGCTGGTCCACGGCCGCGTCCACCTGGCTCTTGAGGTGGCGCTTGCGGAACAGGTCGTCCGGCCGGTAGGTGTTGTCCTCCCACTCCAGCGGGCGCTCGTCCGCGTCGCGATTCTTCATCAGCGTCTGGAACAGCACCAGCGGGTTGCGTGAGCGGTTGCGCAGCTCGTTCTTGGCCAGGTTCGACGAGATCGTGTAGATCCAGGTCGAGAACTTCTTGCTCTGGTCAAAGCGGTGCAGGTGCCGGTAGACGCGGATGAACGTCTCCTGCACCAGGTCTTCCGCGCGCTCGCGGTCGCCCGTGGTGCGGTAGATGAAGTTCAGCAGCCGGTTCTGGTAGCGCTCCACCAGCTCGCCGAACGCGCGCTTGTTGCCGTCCAGAAAGGCGGCGACCACGCCGCTGTCGTCCAGCTGCTTGAGCTGCTCACGCGGCGAACGCTCTTCCGCGCGGCGATCGTCTTTGACAAGGACCTGGAACATGGTGCAAACCTCCTGGGGGGATAACCGGGACGGGGCCTGCTTCGGCAACAGGAAAAGGCACGGGCCGTTCCCGCTGCGCCGTCGATGGTGGGATGCCGCGTAAGCTCGCACGGCTGCTGTGCTTTGCCCGCATCCGCACCGCCGCCCGGCTTTCCGCGCCTGTCCCCCGTGGGGGACGGCGCCGGAAAGAAAGTGACACCGTTCTGTGTCGCACCGACGCATTGCCGAGAGAACGTTCGTCCGGTGCGGTATCTGACGCCCCGTTCCCCTGTCTACATGCCGAACACGAACCCCGCCGCGTACAGCAGCGTGCACATCGTCTTGGCGTCCTGGATCTCGCCGTCGCGCACCATCTGCAGCGCGCGGGAAAACGGCATGGGCACCGTTTCCATGAACTCGTCCGGGTCGAACTCCGTCTCGCCGGCCACGAGGTCCGTGGCCATGAAGAGGTGGATCTTCTCGTCCGTGAACCCGGGGGTGGTCCAGATGCTGGTGAGCGGCTGCAGCCGGCCCGCCTCCAGCCCCGTCTCCTCGCGCAGCTCGCGCCGCGCGCATTCCTCCCACGGCTCGCCGGGGCGGTCGGGGCGGCCGGCCGGCACCTCGTACAGGTAGCCGCCCGACGCGTAGCGGTACTGCCGGATGAGGACGATCTGGGGATCGGGGCCGGCGGGGTCGCTCAGCACGGGCAGCACAGCCGCCGCGCCCGAATGCCGGATCATCTCCAGCTCGCCCGTGGTGCCGTTGGGGTAGCGGACCGTGTCCACGCCCAGGTCCACGATGCGGCCGCTGTGCACCGGCCGGCGCTCGATCAGGCCGGGCTCCACGCTGGGCTCCGTCATCCGTTCTCAACCTCGTGAATGGAAGATGATGGATCGCGGCGCGCCGGGGAATCGGCTCCACGGCTCGCTAACACGATCCTAATTGCGATACGTGCAACGACTTCTAACGATTTCGGCGCCAATGGGGGGTGCACCGGAGCGGGCTCCCGCATCGCCCCCGCCCGTTCGTTCCTCGCGACCACCCCCAAAACCCTGGGTGAGGTGGGATGGATTGCGTCACGGTGGCGGGCTGGCCGGCACCCGCGGAGGGCCCCCTCCCCCGCTCCGCGGAGGGAGGGGGAGAACTTCGCGCTGCGCCCCAGCCGGTCATCGCGAGCAGGCGCACCGCATCCGCCCGCCGCATCCTTCGCCACGCGTCCGAAAACCCGTAGAAGTATACACCCTCTCCCACGCAGTTTGTGGGAGAGGGTGGGTGAGGATTACGAACCCGGGTGAGGGCCCTCCCTGCCCGTCTAGCCCAGCACGGCGTCCGCGTCCACCACTTCCACGGGGCCCACGTCCAGCGCCTCCAGGGGCCCCCGCAGGGCGGCGGCATCGCCCACGACCACGACGGCCGCGCGGTCGGGCATCAGCCGGCGGCGGGCGGCCTCGCGCACATCGTCCGGCGTCACGGCCAGCAGCCGGTCGCGGTAGCGGTCATAGTAGTCGTCCGGCAGCCCGTACACGGCCAGCGTGCTAAGCTTGCCCGAAAGCCCGTCCGTCGTCTGCAACTGCAGGGGAAAGATGCCGGCCAGGTACCCCGACGCATCCACCACCTCCGCCTCGGGGGCCAGCGTCTCCTGCATCTCGCGCATGTCGCGCAGCATCTCCGACACCGCGTGCGCCGTGTGCTCGCTCTGGATGGCGGACGAGACGAGGAACGTCCCGGGCATCCGCCGCAGCCCGAACGACGAGCTCGCGCCGTACGTGTAGCCCAGCCGCTCGCGCAGGTTCAGGTTCAGCCGAGAGCTGAAGACGCCGCCCAGGATGGCGTTCATCACCGTCGCCGCGAAGAAGTCCTCCGCCGTGCGGGGAATGCCCACGTGCCCCACCCGCACCTCGCTCTGCACGGAGCCGGGGCTGTCCGCCAGGAAGATGGTCGTCCGCTCCACGCGGTTGGGCGTTGCCAGCGCGCGCGGCGCCGGGGGCGCGCCCTGCCAGCCGCCGAACCAGCGCTCCGCCAGCCCCGCCACCTGGTCCAGCGTCACGTCCCCCGCCGCGCAGAGCCATGCTCCGTCCGGCACGTAGTGGGCGGCATGGAACGCCGTCACGTCGTCGCGCGTGAGCGTCCGCAGCGCCTGCGCCGACCCGGCCAGCCGCCGCCCGAACGGGTGCCCGGCCGGAAAGGTGTAGT
>DASQZE010000192.1:0-1922 GCA_035638875.1 Longimicrobium sp. | reverse complement strand
CCGCAGCCGCTCCACCTGCGCCCGCTGTACGGAGAGCCGCGATGCGACCGAGCGCTCCAGCACGCGCACCTGCGCCTCCTCCGTCGCCACGCGTGCCGCCATCTCCCGCGCGCAGTCCTCCGAGCGCGCCGCCTCCAGCCGCGCGATGAGCCCGCGCGCGACCATCTCCCGGTCCGCCTCGGCGCGGCGGCGGGCCTCGCGCTCCTCGGACTGCAGCGTGGCCAGCGTGCCCTGCAGCGCCAGCCGCTGCGTCTGCAGGGACGATTCCAGGTTCACCAGGTCCGCCTGCGCCTGCGCCAGCTGCCGCTCCGCATCGAGCGCCTCCAGCTGCACGTCGGGATTGGAGAGCTCCAGCAGCACCGTCCCCGGCTCCACGCGGTCGCCGGGCTGCACCAGGATGCGCTCCACCCGCCCGCCCGTCGCGGCGGGAATCCAGCGGATGCGCTCGGGCACCAGCGTGCCGGGACCGCGGACGGCGCGCACCATCTCGCCGCGCCGCACGCTGTCGATGATGATCTGCTCCCGCTCCACCGACGGCGCCGCGGGGTCCAGCTGCGACGCGCCCAGCGCCAGCGCCCCAAGCGCCGCCACGCCCGCGCCGATCATGGCGTAGCGGCGGTTGCGGCGGGACCGGGTATCGGTGCGCGGTACGTCCACGGGGTGCCTGCGGGTCGGGGAATCGGCGGGACTGCGGTCGGATCGCTCTATGGGAAGCACCATGCCGGATGGATCCAGGAGCGTAACTGCTTGCGGTGGATGGATTTCGCCGATTGCATCGCCATCCGCCGCCCGCCGCGCCTGTCCGGCGCTGGGATTCCGCGTCCCGATATCGAACACTATCGTGTGTGGCGCCGTCCAACCCACGTCGAGGGGCGTGGTGTTCGATTTCGCGAACGGGATTCCCACCACCGGACACCGCACGGAGGAGGAACCCGCGGGGCGGATGCGCGTAATCCGTTGCGGGTCAACGGAATGGCGCCGTCCGGCGGGCGCGGCACGGTCCGTGTTCTTCTCCCTGGCCGGAACGGGCGATTCGTATCCCATCCGCTCGCCCTCTCATTCATCACCCGGAGTGCACGATGACCGCCGCGAACGAACCGCTCATCCGGCTCGAGAACGTCTCCAAGGTCTTCCTGACCGACGAGGTGGAGACGCACGCGCTGGCCAACGTGCACCTGGGCATCCGCTCCGGCGAGTTCGTGGCCATCGCGGGGCCGTCCGGGTGCGGCAAGAGCACGCTGCTGTCCGTGCTGGGGCTGCTGGATTCGCCCAGCGGCGGCGAGTACCGGCTGGGGGGCAAGCCCGTGCAGGGGCTGTCCGCCGCCGAGCGCGCCCGCATCCGCAACCGCGAGATCGGCTTCATCTTCCAGTCGTTCAACCTGATTGGCGACCTGACGGTGTTCGAGAACGTGGAACTGCCCCTCACCTACCGCGGCATGCCCGCGGCGGAGCGGCGCAAGCGCGTGGAAGAGGCGCTGGACCGGGTGCAGATGTCCCACCGCAACGGCCACTATCCCGCGCAGCTTTCCGGCGGGCAGCAGCAGCGTGTGGCCGTGGCGCGCGCCATTGCCGGCAGCCCGGCCGTGCTGCTGGCGGACGAGCCCACGGGAAACCTGGATAGCGCCAACGCGACCGCGGTGATGGAGCTGCTGCGCGACCTGCATCGCCAGGGGAGCACGCTGGTGATGGTGACGCACGACCCGCGCTTCGCCAGCTACGCCGAGCGGCAGGTGCACCTGTTCGACGGCCAGGTGGTGGAAGACGGCGCCACCCCCGCGGACGCCCTGCATCCCGGCGCGTCCCACACCGCCATCGCGTGATCGGCCTCACGGCTTGCTTTTCCCGAGTCTGATCTCGGCCACTCCTGATCACGCCGGTGCACGGCCTCCCAGACAGGGCCGGTTTTACGGATCGCGATCAGG
>DASQZE010000191.1:0-15450 GCA_035638875.1 Longimicrobium sp. | reverse complement strand
GTGGATCACCCGGGGATCATGATCGCGGACGTGCCTCTCGGCGCAACGGCGAAACGGTAACGGGCGCGTAAACCTGCGGCTCCGCACAGGGCAACGACCGGGCCAGGGCCTGCAGCAGGCATCCACCGCCAATGTCCCCTGAACCGCGGACGCCGGTGGACGTCCAGGCATCCCCCGCCGGTGTGGTTGCCCTGTATAAGACGTTGCCCGGCTGCGCTTTGCGATCTTCCGTGATGTCGTCGTCGTGGCAGAAGACCGGCCACGGACGGGCAACGCTCCCGCAGCCGGGTAGCGCGTTCCGCGCAGTTCGCCCTGCCCGCTAACGGCGAAGGGGCGCCCCGCGGGACGCCCCTGCCTCACCATCTTCCGGGCGCGCAGTCAGTCTACTTCCACGTAGCGGATGACCTTGTGGACGCCGTTCATCCGCACCACGCGGTCAAAGGGGCGCAGCTCGAACGCCCGGCCCCGCGCCACGTCCGTCACGGTGACGGAGCACTCGCGCAGGATCTGGAACGGACCGTACTCCTCCACCTGGCCCGTGCAGCGGGCATCGTCGAAGCGCACCTGCCGGCCGCGGAACGAGGCCGTCCACTCGCCGGCGGCGGCGCCGTTGCGCAGCTGGATGTTCTCCCACGCGAACCCCCGGGTGGCCCCGGTGGTGTCCTGCTTCGCGATGGGAAAGTGCGGCCAGAGCAGCTCGTTGTGCTCCTGCTCCGTCGTGCGCATGGCCTGCAGCGCGGCGGTGTCGCCCGCGGCCAGCGCCGTGACGACGGCCGCCCCCAGTTCCCGGACGGACGGCGCGCCGCCCCGCAGCCCCGCCGGCGACCCGCTCGCGTCCCGTCCGCACGCCGCCGCGAAGGCGCAAAACAGCATCGTGATCGCGATCCTCATACCGGATATCCGAGTTGATTGTGCACTCCGGCTTCCAGGGATGGGCTCACGCGGAGAGCGCGGAGGACAGATGAGAACAGAAATGGCATTCGCACACAGAGGGAAAGAGGTCACGGAGAACGGCCGAAGCTCCTCTGTTACCTCTGGTCTTCCGCATTGCGCGGGCACTCCAGCTTCAAAGATGGCTCACGCGGGAGGTCGCGGAGAAAAGAGGAAACTGGAACTGCTCCCCGTGACCTCTTTCCCCCTGTGTGAGAACTTCCTTAGAAGCATGAATACATAATCAATCAGAGAATAGGGTATCATCATCCTCATTCGCTGCGAGATCCGGCTGTGCGCGTCGCCCGCCCCGGGGCGAGGGCCGTGGAGTTTGGTGATGGAAACGGCACCGGGGGCGGGGATCGGATCCCCGCCCCCGGTGCTCGCGTCAGGTTGACTCAGTTCCGCGCGAACGTCGTCCAGCCCTGGTACCAGGGCGTCCCCGTGGGCGCCACGGCACCGATGTAGTCTACCGCGCTGAAGAAGGCGTCGCCGGTGGGCACCGCCGCCGCGCCGGCGACCGCCGCCGCCGAGGCCGGCGTGAAGTTGGGGGCGTCCAGGTTGGTGGCCGCCGCGTTCAGCGGGTTGGACGCCGCCGCCGTGAGCGACCAGCCGGCCGCGCCGCGGCACCCCGCCTCGAACGTGTCGCCGTCCGGGTCATCCACGTTGGTGTTGGCGAACACGATGCTGTTGCTCACGCGCAGGTCGCCGCTGGCGCACTGGTCCGCCGTGACCTGGTCGTCGACGTCCAGCGCCGAGTTGAAGCCCGTGATGATGGCGTTGAACACGTCGCCGCGCGTGCCGCGCCGCAGGTGCAGCCCCGCCGCCGTCAGGTTGGCCGCGCCGCGCCCGGATCGGCCGATGAGCGTGACGTTGTAGATGACGGGGTCCGTCCAGGGCTGCGCCGTGAAGGTGGTCTCGTTGTTGTCCACCTCGAAGCCCTTGTCGCCGCGCGTGGTGTCCGTCTGCGCGATCCAGAACTGGCCCTTGCCCTGCCAGCCCGTGCTGTAGTCGAACTGGTCGTCGTCCGCTCCCGTGACCAGGGCCCACTTGACGTTCACCGTGCCGCCGAACCACTCGATGCCGTCGTCGTTGCCAAAGTGCACCTGCACGTTCTCGATGACGGTCTTGCTGCCCACGCCGTTGAGCGTCAGGCCGTTGAGCTCGTTGTTGGGGCTCACCTCGAAGCCGGCGTACTCGATGCGGACGTAGCGCAGCACGCCGCTGCTGTCCGCCGTCAGGGTGCCGCCGTACGTGCCGGAGCTGCCCTCGCCGGAGCAGGGATTGGTGAAGTTGCAGTTGCTGCGGCCGTTGATCACCAGGCCGCCCCAGTCGCCGCGGGCGCGGCGGCCCGCCGGCTTCTGGCTCGTGAACACGATGGGCTCGGCGGCCGTGCCGTTGGCGATGATGCGCGCGCCGCGGCGGATGACGAGCGACGAGGGCCGCGCGATGGTGTCGCCCACCAGCCTGGTGCCGGCCGGGATGGTGAGCACCGCGCCGGAGTCCACCGTTACCGTGCCGCTGAGGACGTAGGTGGTGTCCTTGTTCAGCGTGCGCGTGCCGTTGGCCGCGATGGGGGTGAGGTTCGCCTGCTTGAGGCCCACCACCAGGTTGGCGGGGATGCTGCTCCCCGACTGCTCGCCCGTACGGCGGGCGATCACCACGTAGCTGTAGGTGTTGCCCGGCGTGACGGTGTCGCTGTACGTCGTCGCCGTGATGCCCGTGGCGATGGCGGCCATGGCCGTGCCGCGCGTGACGTTGCTACGCTGCACGTCGTAGCTCTGGGCCCCGGTGGAGGCGCTCCAGGCAACGACGGCGTTGGTACCATTGTACGTGGCGGCCACGTTGTCCGGGGCGCTCAGCGGCGGATCGGTGTCGTTGCCTTCGTCGCACGCAGCCGCGCCGCCAGCCAGCACGAGGGCCAGCGCCAGGTGGCCGAGTTTGCTCAGTCGCATCTTGTTCTCCTCAGGGGTGATGATTCGCTGCTCGTACCGATGGATGGCGGGGCGTCGGAAAATCCCCGCCCCGCTCGTCCCGCCGTCCGCCGCCCGGCGTCCGCGTCAGGGCTCCCAGGAGAGGCCCAGCGAGAACGCTCGCCCAAGCTCGTACTGCCGTGTGACGACTTCGTCTCCGTTGGGGAACAACTGTGTGAACCGCACCCGGTCGCCCAGCAGGCGGGTCGCCGAGAACTTGAGCCCCACCCCGCGCGGAAGGTCCTGCTCCAGGGTAAAGTCCAGGAGGCTGCGGCCCTCCTCGTAGATGTCCGGCAGCCCCTGCCCGCCGAACGCGTCGAGCCGGCGTCCGAAGCGGTTGTACAGGAGGCTCGCCGTGGTGCCGCTGGCCGCGCGGTCCCAGGTGAGGCCCAGGTTCACCACGTACGGCGACTGGCCAAAGAGCGGGCGCGCGTCGCTGCTCCCGCGGATGGTCAGGGGCTCCAGGGGCTTCTCAAGGTTGAACAGCAGCGCGTCGCCGGCCGTTACCGAGGAGTGCACCAGAGTGAGGTTGGCGTTCAGCGAGAACGCCTCCAGGGCCGGCGCCAGGCGGCCCAGGTTGCCGCGCATCTCCAGTTCGGTGCCGTAGAGGTCCGCGTGGTCGGCGTTGGCGAAGGTCAGGGCCGGGTTGGTGCCCAGCACCAGGGCCACGGGCTCGATGGGCTTGTCGAAGCGCTTGTAGAACCCGCTCACGGAGACCACCGACCCGGAGCCCAGGAACCACTCCCAGCGCAGGTCGCCGTTCACGATGCGGGTGCGCTCCAGGAAGGGGTTGCCCACCAGGGTGTTGCCGCCGAAGTAGTCCGTGTACAGGCTGGGGGTGAGCTCGCGGAACTGCGGCCGCGCCACCGTCCGCGAGACGGCCGCGCGAAAGTTCATGTCCGCCGTGGCCTCCCAGGTGAGGTTGATGCCGGGAAGCAGGTCCGTGTTCCGCAGCTGCGCCTGGGGATAGCTCTGCAGGACCTGGTTGAGCGGATTGGTGGGGGTGACGTTCAT
This sequence comes from Longimicrobium sp., assembly GCA_035638875.1. GTDB lineage: Bacteria > Gemmatimonadota > Gemmatimonadetes > Longimicrobiales > Longimicrobiaceae > Longimicrobium. The sequence continues at coordinate 11,533 of DASQZE010000191.1, read as the reverse complement.
CTCCGCCGCCTCCACGCGCACGCCGCCGGACAGCCGCAGGCGGGGGATCAGCTCCGCCTCCACCATGGCGTAGCCGGCCCACACCCGGAAGTCCGCGTCGTAGTTGTCGCCCGTAAACGTCTTTTCCTCCAGGGTGAACTGCCCCGCGCCGGCGCCGATGCGCTCGGGGGTGAACAGCTGCTGGGGGAGCAGCCCCTGCTCCGAGGCCGGGAGGCCGTCGTTGCGCAGGCGAATGCGGCGCGAGTACGCCGTCCGGTCGCGCAGGTCCGCCGACCCGCCCAGCGACACGTTGGCCGTGCTCCCCAGGAAGGGGGCGGGGAGCTTGAGGTCCACGCCCGGGTTCCAGGCGTGGTCGTCCAGGTCCTGGTGAAAGAGCAGGCCGCTTTCCGCGCGGCCGGCGGCGAACAGGCGCTCCCCGTTCTCCTCCGAGGCGGCGTAGATGGCCGTGCGCGTCCCCGGCTCCAGCCGGCCGGCGAACGAGTAGGCCACGCGCCAGCGCAGGTTCAGGTCTCCCAGCCCCGACAGGAAGTGCTCGCCCCGCAGCTGCGTGCTCGCCAGGGTGTTCTCCACGTACCGCACCCGGTACTGGTCCAGCCAGGGGCCAAAGCTCTCGTAGTTGCCCGACAGGCGGCGCGCCTCGTTCTCCGCCAGGCGGTTGAAGACCACCGTGGCCGTTACGCGGTCCGTGTCGTTGATGCGCATGCTGGTGTTCAGCAGGGCGCCCAGCGTGGCCTCGCGGGCCGTGACGGTGCCCGTGAAGTCCGTCACGTCCTGCGGCACGCCGTCCGAGACGTAGAACAGGCGCTCCACCCGGTCCTCGGGCTGCGAAACGCTGCTGGACCAGGAAACGGTGCCGACCACGCCCAGGGGGCGGCCCAGCACGCTCACCTCGTCGCCGAACGCCAGGCCAAAGCCACCGTTGAACGGCACGTCCGAGCTGCCGGGGCCCCAGGGTGCGGCCGTAAGGTCGCGGACCAGCGACTCGCGGGCGCCGGCATCCGAGGGAAGGCCGTTGACCGGGGCGTTGCGGGAAATGCCGGCGGGGAGGCCGCGGTCGCCGCGGTCAAAGCCCAGGAGGGAGCTGCCGCCGTAGGCCAGCCCCGCCTCGCCCGTGGAGCCCTGCACGAAGCCCACGGACGAGCTGGCGCGCAGCACGCGCTCCGTGGGGGCCGCGCGGGTCTCGATCTGCACCAGGCCGCCGGCGTAGTCGCCGGGCTGGTCCGGGGAGTAGGTCTTGGCCGTCACCACGCTCTCCAGCAGCGCGGTGGGGATGATGTCCAGGGGCACGGCCTTGCGGTCCGGAATGGGGGACGGGAGCGTCGCGCCGTTCAGCGTGGTCTGCCCGTACCGCTCGCCCAGGCCGCGCACGTACACGTACTTGCCGTCGACCACCGACACGCCGGGAACGCGGCGCACGACCGCGGCCGCGTCGCCGTCGGGCGCCTGGCTCATCTGCTCCGCGCCGATGGCGTCCTGCACCGTGGCGGCGTTGCGCCGCTCCGTAAGCAGGGCGCCCGTGCTGCCGCGCTCCGACGCGGCGGTCACGGTGAGGGCCTCCAGCTGCAGCGTGGCGGAAGCGAGCGACAGGTCCAGCGCCGCCGTGGCGCCGGCCGCCACGCTCACGCCCGTCACCGTCTTGGTGGAGTAGCCCAGGGCGCTGGCCATGACGGTGTGCGTGCCGGCGGGAACGCCGCCGAGGGTGTAGCGCCCCCCCACGTCCGTCGAGGTGCGCAGGGTACTTCCCTGCACGGCCACCTGCGCCGCGACCACCGGCTCGCCCTGCGTGTTCACCACGCGCCCGGCGATGCGGCCTGCCTGCGCGGCCAGGGGCATCGCGGCCAGCGTGAGCATGGCCAGCAAAGCGAACGCGAGAGCGGCGCGAAGTCCGCTCCCGCGCGTGCTGCCGGGTCCGTCCGGTCGGTGAGAAGGTCTCACGGAAAGGGCCTTTTGTCTTCGGGTGATGACGTCCGTTCGTCCGCCCATCGCGGACGGCGGAAACATCCCCGGGCTGCGTCACGGCCGCACCGCCCGCCGCGTCGCACTCGTGTCACGATCCGCCCTCCGGCGCGTGACGATGGGTGGCCTTTCGTAACGGACACGCATCCGCCCACCCCAAAAACCCAGCAACGGCAAGGGCGGCCGGATTGTCTCCGGCCGCCCCGTCGTCGGTCATGGCTGTGTCACGCCCCGTTCACGTGATGGTCGTGGCCACCATCAGGGCCGCCGTTGCGCCCCCGTCGCCGCCGGGCCCGAGCCCCGGGGGACGGGGGGCGGCAAAGGCGCCGCCCGTGCGGGCGTTCACGTCCACGCCCTGCAGCATCCGCCCCAGCTCCTCCGTGAGCTTGCGCAGCGAGTAGCGGAACAGGACGCGGTAGCCCGCCGCCATGGCGCCGCCCACGGCCGCCGCGCCGGCGGCCACGGGGAGCGCGACCGCGGCGCCAGCCAGCCCCGCCGCGGCGGCGACCCCCGCCCCGCCCCCTCCGCCCAGGATCGTAAAGACGCCCGTGAGCCAGCCGCCCACCTTGAGGTTGCGCCGCACGCTGCCGGCCAGCCCCGCGCTCACGACGACCTCGCACGCCTGGCCGTTGGAGCCCGGCGCGGGGCGCAGCATCACCTGCACCTGCTTCACGTCCACCGTCGTTGCATGGTAGGCGAACGGCGACATGTTCGCCGCGGTGTACTCCGGCAGGTCGAACGTCAGGATGCCGCCCGCCAGCGGGTCGCCCGTGCTGTCGCTGAGGGTCAGGAACCAGGGATGTCCCGGGAGCACGCGCTGCATGGCGTCGTACACCTGCGCGGCGGGGCGCTCGATGGTGCGCGTGAGCTCCAGCGAGCGCTGCGACACGCCCAGGTAGCGCGTGGCGGCGCGGTCGCCCGCGGGGGAGAGGCCTTCCTCGTCCCCGTTGCGCATCTCCGTCACGGCGAGCGCCACGAACTCCGGCGCGATCCCCGCCTCAAGGGCCGCCGCGCGCACCTCGTCCAGGGTAAAGTCGTGCGGATCGGCGTCGGCGGGGTCGCCGCGGACGGCGAGGGCACGCGACCGCTCGTCCAGGCGCTGCGCCGCCTCGGCCTGGAGCTGCGCCGCGCGCCGCCACACCGCTGCCGCGCGGTCGGGGGAAAGTTGATCGTGGGAATCCGTCATCGTCTGCTTTGCCTGGGTTCGCGTTTTCATGCCCAATCCTACGGAGGGCGGCCGGACGCGTTTCACTCCAATCGTAACACTCCGGCAACGCCCGCGCTCCCTCGCCCCAACGAAATGCGCCTCGCGCGGAGCCGCGGAGGCGCAGGGAATATCCATCCATCATCCCAGCAGATGCTTTCGGAACTCGGTTGTGGTCATTGTGGCCGAGCCGATCCGTGGCCTGCCGGCGGCCTGTGCCCGCCGGATACGCGGCCTTCCGGGCAGGGCTTCCTTTTACGGATCGCGATCGGGTGGGTCTGTGCATCGGCAAACTTTCACCCGTGAGGCAGGTATCCCTCCCGCAAAAAACGCGGATGCCGTCCCTCGCCAGCAGCAGCGGATGTACCAAGGGGACGCCGGCCTCGTGCACGAACCACCCGGTGCGCGATCAGCCGCCGCCGCGCATGCGTCCGAACGCAGGACGTCCGGAAGTCGCAAAATCGGATGGTTGCAATCGCGATGGCCGGACGCGGACCGGAGGAGAAGGAGGCGAGCGGCAGGATGCATCAGGCCCTTGGCAGCCCGGCTGCTGCCGGCGAGGGGACGGCCATCCGCGTTTTTTGAGAGAGGCACTACACGGCTGTCGGGGCGGATTCCTCGCCTGGCACATCATCCACCTGATCGCGATCCGTAAAGCGTGCCCCGCCGAGACCCGTGGGACGTCGCAGGATGGCTGCGGGGAGGCTCGACGGGCGGGACCACGGCAGCGGGGGCGGATCCGGAGGAACTCGTGGGACGGCCGTGGGATTCGGCGGACGGGACCCGCGGCTGCGGAGGAGGATGCCTCGCCTGGCACATCATCCACCTGATCGCGATCCGTAAAGCGTGCCCCGCCGAGACCCGTGGGACGTCGCAGGATGGCTGCGGGAGGTTCAACGGGCGGGACCACGGCTGCGGGGGCAGGTACCTGGCCAGGCACGTCATCCACCTGATCGCGATCAGTAAGACCGTGCCCGCGCCCAGATCCGGAGGACGTCGCGGGATGCTCAGATTTGACGGACGGGCCGCCTCACGCCGCGCGGCGTTCCGAATCCTCCCGCAGCAGGATTTGCGCGCGCTCCCGCACGTCGGCGCGGGCGACGGCGGGAACGCGGTAGGCGGCCGCGAACCGGCGGAAGTCGTTCTCCAGGTGCGCGGGTCCGCGATACCACCGGCCGGCGAACTGCCGCGCCCAGAACTCCGCGCTCTCCTCGTGCAGCGTATCCATCATCCCCATGGTCCGTGGCTCCGTGATGTCCGTGTCGGCGGCAAACCAGCCGGAGGGACGATCGCGGGAGTACGGCACGGCGGCGTAACGCGCGTGTCGGGGTTGTGAACCGGAGTGGGGGACGGACGGTGAGAATCAGCCGGCGGGGAGCGGCTGCAGGACGGACGCGGCGGATGTGCGCGCCTCGCTGATGCGGGCACGCACCTCGGGAGAAAGCGCGGGAAGCTCGGGCGGCGTGCCGGCGCCGTGGACCAGGTAGCGGCGGCGGGCGGGATCTTTCCAGAGGGAGCCAGGCGGATCGCCCGCGAACACCTTGACGGACCACCCGTGCGCGAGGGCCCAGAGCATCAGCTCCCTGTCGTCCAGTGGCATCCGTCGGCGTTTTGATGGGAATTGGATACGGACAGCGTGCTCAATCGTGCGCCGCGCCGCCCGCCTTGCGCAAGGCGGCGCACGTAACGATGCGTGTCACGAACCCATCCGCCGACGGATCAGCGCCGGAATCCGCCCCAATGACAGCCCAGGCAGCGCATGCGCTTGAGCTCGGGGAGGAGCACGCGGAGGGGACGGAGCCACAGGGGGAGCGGAACGCGCTCGGCGGCCAGGCCGCACCGGGGGCAGCGCTGTCTCATGGAAAGCTCGACTTGCAGGGAAGTACGCGAAACCGGACCGGATTACTGCGAGGTGACACAATCATAATGGAAACATCCAGCGCTGCAACCCTCATGTGAAGCAGAGACGTGGGCCGGACCGTTACCGCCGCGAAACCGGGCGCGGCGCTCGCCGTCACGGAGGGGGTCCAGATTGACGGCATCCTCCGTTCACTTCGGGGGTCGCCCCGCACGCGCGGGGCCCGGATCCACGCGGCGCCGTCCCCCGTGGGCGCGCCGCTTTCGCCGTACCCGACCCCATGAACGACACACAGCCCCGCGCCCCCCGCCTTCCGTTCGGCCTGGCGCGGCTGGGCATCCGCGGACGACTGACCGCGCTGGTGGTGGTCGCCGCCCTCGCCACGCTGGCCGTAGGGGCCACCGGCCTGCTGGCCGTCCGCGCCGCGCTGGAGCAGGTGCGCCGTGCCGCCGCGGAGGGCGACGCCGTCACCCGCGCCAACGACGCCGCCCGCAGCGCCCAGGTGCACTTCAAGAAGCAGGTGCAGGAGTGGAAGAACGTCCTTCTCCGCGGCTTCGATCCCGAAATGTTCGCCAGGTACCTGAAAGGCTTTGGCGAGGAGGAGGCCGCCGTGCGCGCCGACCTGCAGCGGCTGCGGCGGATGGACGTGGCCGATGCGAGTCTCCAGGCGGGGATCGACTCGCTGCTGGCCGTGCACGGCGTGCTGGGCGAGCGCTACCGCGAGGCGCTGGCGCAGTACGACCCGGACGATCCGCAGGCGCACCGCCGCGTGGACGCCGCCGTGCGGGGCATCGACCGGGCGCCCACGGACGCCATGGACACGCTCGTGGCCCGCATCCAGCGCGCGGGGCAGGCACGGCTGGCGGATACGGACCAGCGCGCGCGGCGCTTGATGTGGCAGATGCTCGCCGGCATCGGCGCGGGCCTCCTCGCGGGATCGGCGCTGGCGCTGTGGCTGGCCAGCCGCATCGTGGAGGGGATCGCGCGGCCGCTGCGCGGGCTCACGGGCTCCGCCGAGCGCGTGGCCGCCGGCGACCTGCGCCACGACCTGGCCTCCGACGGCGTGGACGAGGTGGCGCGTCTGGGCCGCGCCTTCGGGCGGATGACGGGCGAGCTGCGCGGCGTCATCGGGCCCCTGGCGGAGACGAGCGCGCGGCTGGGCGACGCCAGCGGCACCCTGGCCGGCATCGCACACGAGACGGGCGCCGCCGCGCGCGAACTGAAGCACGCCATCGGCCACATCGCCGCGGGCGCGGGGCAGCAGGCGGACGCGGCGCAGCGCACGGTCTCCGTGGTCACGGGGCTCGCGCAGGGCGTGCGGCAGGTGTCGGCGGACGTGGAGATGGTGGAGCGCGACGCATCTGCCACCCGCGAGGCCGCCCGCCGCGGCGGGGTCGTGGTGCGCGCGGCCGTGGACGGGATGCTGGAGATTCGCCAGGCGGCGCTGAGCGGCGCCGGGCAGGTGGAGACGCTGGCCGCGCAGTCCGAGCAGGTGGGCGAGTTCGTGCGGGTGATCAGCGCCATCGCCGCGCAGACCAACCTGCTCGCGCTGAACGCCGCCATCGAGGCCGCGCGCGCCGGGGAGCACGGGCGCGGGTTTGCCGTGGTGGCGGAGGAGGTGCGCAAGCTGGCCGCGCAGTCGTCGGATTCCGCGTCGCGCACGGCGGACCTGGTGGGCGGCATGCGCGCGTCCATCTCCGAGGCCGTGGCGTCCATGCGGGCGCGCAGCGAGGCCGTGCAGCAGCGCACGGAGATGGCGCGCGAGGCGGGGGATGCGCTGCACGACATCCTGCAGGCCGTGGAGCGCTCGCACGAGCAGATCCGCGGCATTGCGGGGCAGGCGCGGCGGATGGCGGCCGAGATCCCCGCCGTGGCGCAGATGGTGGATGCCGTGGCGCACACGGCCGGCGAGAACGCCGCCTCAGCCGAGCAGATGGCCACCATGAGCGACCAGGTGCTGGGCGCCGTGGAGCAGATCGGCCGCATTGCCGGCGGCAACGGCCACGCCGCCGACGCCGCGTCCCTCGCCGGCTCCGCGAAGCTGATGCAGGCGCTGGTGGGGCGGTTTACGGTGTGATTCGAGGCGGGGGGAGGGCGGAGGGCGGAGGGCGGAGGGCGGAAGGGGGACAGATGGCGGCAAGGAAGCGGGAAACCGCCGCTGCGCGACGGGGAGCCCTCTCCCCCGCCGGCCTTTTCGCTCGTTCCTCGCGACGGCCGGCGACCCCTCCCCCAACTTCGGGGGAGGGGTTGTCTGGAGGCGGGCTTCCGTGCGGGAAGGCGTAGTTCTCCCCCTCCTTCCCGCGAAGCGGGGGAGGGGGGCGGGGGGTGAGGGGCCCCGCGAAGCGGGCGCCTTAAAAGCGTGCCCGGCGCAGGGCTCCGCCTCGCGGCTCGAACCGCCGTCACCTCCCCCAGGTTTTTTTGGGGGAGGTCGCGAGGAACGAGCGGGTGGGGGCGCCGACGGGAGCCGGCGCCGGAGCAGAGATCAGAACGCCAGCTGGAACAGCGCCTTTACGCTGTGCACGCGCTCGCCGTCCTCGGGGCTCCACAGCTCCCAGTTCAGCGCGAAGCGGTTCAGCCCGCCCAGCCACAGGTTCACGCCGGGCGTCACCAGCGTGCCGCCGTGCGCAGCGCCAATGTCCGCCCCGTCGTCCACGTCGGGATCGCCGTAGCTCACGCGCAGCACGGGCTCCACGGCCGCGATGCGGCTGGAGAAGCGGCCCGTGCGGTATCCCACCCACCCCTGCGCACCAAAGAACTTCGCCTCGGCGAACGGGTTGAAGTCGCCGTACGCGGCCTCGCCGACCACGTGCAGCCCGCCGCGGTCCGACCCCAGCTCCACGTCCGCCGCCCACGCCTGCCCCTCGCGCGTGAGCAGCTCCTCGTCCGTCGTCTCCTCAAGCACGTGGTCGATGCGGCTCCACGACACACCCAGCCGCACCGCGCCCGCGGGCCGGGCCGCCACCCGCGCCACGGCCTGCCAGGTGTTCTCCTCCGGCGCCCGCACCACGGCCGGCCCGTTGAAGAAGCCCGCCGCGTACGACAGGCCCAGCGGCGCGTTCTTCGGCTCGCCGCGCAGCTGCACGCCCACGTCGCGGTCGCTGTAGCCCAGGTTCAGCAGCAGGTTGTACTCGTCGAACGCGTCCTGCACGCCGCGGATGCGCAGCCCCCTCTCGATGGGGAGCATGCGCACGCTGCTGGCGGGCGAGATCACACCGAACGGGCGGTGCGCCTGCCCGGCCCACAGCTGCAGCGCGGGATCGAAGTTCAGGCGCACGTACGCGTCCCTGAGCGTCACGCGGCTGCCGGCGAACTCCGGCTGGATCCTGCCGTGCACCAGGTCGCCCAGCTGCAGGTTGGCCTCCAGCCGCACGCGCCGGAGCTCCGTCTGCGCGATGGGCAGGTCATCCACCGACGTGGTGTTGAAGATCGTCTGCACCCGGCCGCCGAAGGTGATCTTCGCGCTGGAGTCCGGCGTGGCAATGACGAAGCCCTGCCCCGCGGCGGGCATCGTGACAAACAGGAGGGCGGCGGATGTAACGGCGAGGATACGTGCGGTGAAAGCGGGCATCGGGCGTGTGGCTGCTCGGGTTGGATCCACGGCTCCGCGCCCGGACAGGCGGCGGAGACGCGGCAGAATACCACGAGCAACCTACCGCGCAATCACCAACCCGTCACGTACGTGTAACAAGCAACGAAACCGTCACGGCGAATGTCACGGGAGCAGCCCGTCCACGTCCCCTTCCCCCTCCTGTGTGTCGTCATCCACCCCCTCCTGCTCTTCCGGCGAGGGGAGGGTAAAGCGGACGGTGGTGCCGCGGCCCAGCTGGCTTTCTGCCTGGATGGTGCCCCCGTGCCCCTCCACCAGGTGCTTGACGATGGCCAGCCCCAGCCCCGTGCCCCCCTCTTCGCGCGACCGTGCCGTGTCCGCGCGGTAAAAGCGCTCGAAGATGCGCGGCAGGTGGGCCGACGGGATGCCCGCGCCGTCGTCCGCCACGGCGACCTGCACCCAGGGATGCCCAGCGACCTCCGGCCCGCCCGGCGCCGGACCGGCGACCATGACGGCGCTCAGCTCCACCGTGCCCCCCTCGGCGATGTAGCGCAGCGAGTTGCCCATCAGGTTGCTGAAGATCTGCCGCAGGGCGCTGGGATCCGCATCCACGAACTCGCACTCGGGGGGGACGTCCACCCACAGCCGCGCCTGCTTGTGATCGGCCGCGCCGGCCAGCGCATCCCATGCCTCGCCGGCGATCTCGAGGATGGAGACGATTTCCGGCTGCACGCGCCAGCCGCCCGTCTCGATGCGCGACAGGTCCAGCAGGTCGTCCACGATGCGCTGCAGCCGGTCGGCGTTGGCCTTGACCGTTTCCGTGAACTGCGCGCGCAGGGGCGGCGGCAGGTCCGGATCCAGCAGCGTCTCGGCAAAGCCGCGGATGGCCGTGAGCGGCGTCTTGAGCTCGTGCGATGCGTTCGCCACGAAGTCGCGGCGCACGTCCTCCAGCCGGCGCAGGGCGCTCACGTCCAGGAACACGAGCACGGCCCCGCCCGTGGGGAGCGGCTGCGCCGTCGCCAGGAGGTGCCGGCCTTCCTGCATCAATTCCGTGGGCGGCACGGGCGCGCCGTCCAGGGCGCGGCGAACGAGATCGACGAACGCCTGCCGGCGCGTGACTTCCTGCGGCGCCAGCCCGTGCGGGTCGCCGCTGATGCCGAAGATGAGTCGCGCGGCGGGGTTGGCGCGCCGCACCCGGCCCCGCGCGTCCACGCCGATCACCGCCTCGGCCATGCCGTCGATGAGCGCCTGCATCTCCGCGCGCTCGCCTTCCAGCTGTCCCAGGCGGCGCTGCAGCTCCGAGGCGAGGGTGTCCAGCGCGTCCGCCAGCTCGCCCACCTCGTCGCGGTGGCGGGTGCGGGCGCGGCGGGCCAGGTCGCCGCCGGCCATGGCGCGCGCCGTTTCCACGATCTGCCGCAGGGGTCGGGTGATGGCGATGCTGAACCCCAGCGACAGCACGCCCGAGAGCACCAGCGCCACCACCCCGACGGAAAAGATGCCGCGCTGCACCCGGCGGACGGTGGCGTACACCTCGCTGAGGGGCACGGCCAGGCGGATGACGCGCCCCTCGTCCGCCGGCACGGCCATGTACAGCTCCGCCGCGCCCACGGACGTGCTGACGCGCACGGCCCGCCCCAGCTTGCCGCCGAGGGCCGCGCGGACCTCGGGGCGGTTGCCATGGTTCTCCAGCGTCGCCATGTCCTCGTCCCGCACCTGCGAGTCGCCGATGACGCTGCCGTCCGGCGCGATGAGGGTGACGCGCCGGTCGGAGATGCGGCCCAGCCAGTCGGCCACGGAATCAGGGTGGGCGGCCTGCTGGGTATGGAGAAGGCCGCGGGCCAGCAGCAGCTCGCGCCGCAGGTCGTCGGCCTGCATGCGGGTGAGGTTGCGGCGCAGCGTGGTGCCCACCCCCAGCGTGAGCGCCACCACCACGGCGGCGACCACGGCCAGGTAGGTCAGGAATAACTTCTGGTCTGCGCGCAGGTGCATCGGGACGGCAAGTGCGTGAGTGCGTGAATGCGTGAGTGGATCGAGCCAAAGTGGCGGAGCTCGCGCCGGCAGCGGGCGGCCCCCTCTCCCCCCGCCCCTCTCCCCCGCTCCGCAGGGGAAAGGGGAGAACTGCGACAGCATCTCGCCATTCTGCGCGAACTGCCGTTCTCCCCCTCCTGCCCGCGAAGCGGGGGAGGGGGCCGGGGGGAGGGGGCTCCCCGCCCACCGAGGATGCCCGCCTCCCCGCCCCAATCCCGTCTCCGTTCTTCCGGCGCGTGTCGGCCTACCCCCCCAAACGACGATCGCCGCGCCGGACTTTCTCCCGCGCGGCGACCAATCTACCGAATCCCACCCTCACCGACCGCCGAGCACGAAGTCGGTCAGTCACTTCCGCACTTCCGCACTTCCGCACTTCCGCACTTCCGCACTTCCGCACTAACGCACTTTCGCACTTTCGCACTTTCGCACTTTCGCACTTTCGCACTTTCGCACTTTCGCACTTTCGCACTAACGCACTAACGCACTTCCGTCACCGTGGCGGCTCGTTCCGGAAGCGGTAGCCGAAGCCCCGCACCGTCTCGATCCAGTCCGCCTGCTCGCCCAGCTTGCTGCGCAGCCGCTGCACGTGCATGTCCACCGTGCGCGTGGCGATGTTTGCCGTCACCTCCCATACGGCCTCCAGCAGCTGCCGGCGGCTCTGCACGCGGCCGCGGCGCTCCATCAGCGTGATGAGCAGGCGGTACTCGGTGGGCGTCAGGTCCAGCTCGCGTCCCTCCACCTGCGCCCGCGCGGCGCCCGTATCCGCCGCGAACGGCCCCACACGCACCACCTTGCCGCCCTTCTCCACCGGCGGCGCCTGCTGCACCCGGCGCAGCACCGCGCCCACGCGCAGGATGAGCTCCTGCGGCGAGAACGGCTTGCTCACGTAGTCGTCCGCGCCCAGGCGCAGGCCGGCGATGCGGTCCTGCTCCTCCTTGCG